>JAPHUN010000204.1 GCA_026193435.1 Chlorobium sp. | reverse complement strand
AGATCAGTATTCATCTTTTGTCGTTGACTTCTTCGATAGCGCTGGTATATCTTCAGCTCGGAGATGTGGCATTTTGGTTTTTTTTACTGGTCCCGGTCCTTATGTGGTCAAGAATATATCTTAAAGCACATACATTCATGCAAACTCTTGTTGGCAGCCTGGTCGGATTTCTGGTTATGTATGTCGAACTTAAGTGGTGGATCGGATTGTGAAGAAAAAAAAATACGCAGCTGTTATTGTCACCTACGGTGAAGTTGAAAAACTGACATTGCGAAACCTCTGGCCGAGTAGCAGACGAATTGTCAAGGTCATTACCCGCCAGATCGTCAAGGTGCCTATACTGCTGATTTATCTTATCGCGGATTACCGGTCTACCCGGCACTATATCGATTGGAGGCTGCACAACTACGAGTCGACTCTTGTTGCTACCCACAGAGCCCAGACCATGTCGATATCGAGTCTCATTCGCAGGAGCGGTCATGCGATAGTTTCTTCGGTCGATATCGATGTTTTTGATGCATACTACTTTGTGCCCCCCTATTTTGAAGATACCCTGAGTGCACTGCAGGATGAGTATGACGGTGTGATTGTCGTGCCGATGATTCCTGTGGAATCCGCGTTTTCATGTGGTGTCGCCTGTCAGATCGTACGGGATATCTATGGTGATGAAAAGTATGAAAAAGTCCGTCTCCTGAACAAGTTATGGCAGGACGAGTCGCTTCACAAGATTTACGCCGCATATCTGTTTCAGCAGGTTGACAGGGGATATATCGGCAAAGGATCAAAAAACGGGCTCGTGCTGGTCATTCATGGTACGCTTGTTCGGGATAGGGCGGGTAACCCTCCGAAGGTATTTACCGGGCTTAACGAAACCGGCGAGTTTTTTGACATGATGAAGCGCTTGATCATGGATCATCCCCTCAATGTTTTTCATGACGTCAAGCAGGGCTGTATGAATCATACCACAGGAGGGGAGTGGACTGCGGAAACCGTCCAGAAGGCGTTTCAGGAGTTCGAGGATGAAGGTTATGACAGTGTAGTCATGTTTCCCTATGGTTTTTTTGCGGACAACAGCGAGACCGAGTATGAGGCGCAGACCCTGCTGAAGAAATCACCGTTCCGGTACAAGCAGTACATCCGCTGTATCAATAATTTTCCCGCTTTTTCCGAATGGCTTTCCGGGCGCATCATTGATCAGGCGGCGAAACTCTATGCCATTCAGGAGACATATGAGAATTTAAAGAATACCAATCAAAAAGAGGGACATGCAGGAAATCAGGATGCTTGAGGAGGCGGTGAAACGTGACCCGGGTGACGTCGAAAAGCAGTATGAGCTTGCGCTTGCCTACATGGATAACGAGCGTTACAGTCAGGCAACAGGAGTATTTGACTCTCTTATCAAGAGTGACGGTAAGCATGTCAACGCACTGTATTCAAGAGGAGTGGCCCATATGGCAACAGGCAACTACCGGCAGGCAGGGCAGGACTTTCTTCGCGCTCTTGCTGTTGACCGGGGGTTTCTTTCTGCATACAAGAATCTCGGGTTTGTTCAGCTCACGATGGGAAAAGAGGAACTTGCTCTTACTACGCTTGAAAAGGTGCTTGAGATCGACCCGGAGTATGTTGATGCCTACTGTCTTCTCGGAGATGTGTATATCGATATCGGAAAATACGACAAGGCGAGGGAGATGATAGAGAAGGCTCTGGAGCTGGATCCGGATGGTGCCGAGCCGCATTGTAAAATGGCCATGTATTGCCTCTCTCAAGGTGACTTCAAGGGACTCAGGGAGGAATACAGAATATTGAAAGATCTTGATCCGGCGCTTGCGTCGCAGATTGGAGGACTGTTTTTTGATGAAGCCTGAGTTGAAAAACAATGATAAAAAAAAACGTGTGATGAAAGGTCTGTTGCAGGTGGTATTCGTGATCGCCTGGCTGCCGATACTGTGGCTGTTCTTATCCGCCACACTCGGAAAGGCGCTCTTCGCTCTTGTTGGTGTGGCCTGGTTTTCGCATGCTGTTGTTGTGGTTTGTTCACTATTGTTTATGTTTATGACCTTTCGTTATTTTGCGGCTTTTAGTGAAAAGATATTCGATAAATAATGACGTTACCGTATTTAATACGGCAAAAGTCCGATAGTGCTTTATAATTTAAGAGAGGTCTTGTGCCTTTTTTTGTCGGTCATTCAGACTTTTTCGCATGATTTGTTATGGTTTCAATGACTATTTTATTTATATTGGGCGCACTTGTTAGAGGTTCGATATTTCAGTATATCATAAGCCACGGATATCAACGTCAATATTATTGTTATGGACCAAACGTTGAGTGATTTCGGCACCGTTTTTGTTTTTCTTCTTCTCGGTATCATCTTTGTTGTCGGTGGATATCTGACAGCCCGCCTTTTACGCCCCAGCAGACCCAATCCGGAAAAACTCGCCATCTATGAATGCGGTGAGGAGGCTGTGGGTTCCGCATGGGTGAAATTCAATATCCGTTTCTACGTTGTAGCTCTGATCTTCATAATTTTCGATGTCGAAGTCGTATTTCTTTTTCCCTGGGCCACGGTTTTCAAGCAGCTTGGCGAGTTTGCCCTGATAGAGGCGCTTGTTTTTGCCGGTATTCTCGTTATCGGTCTTGTCTACGCATGGGTAAAAGGTGATCTGGACTGGGTAAGGCCGACGCCGAATATTCCAAAAATGCCGGTTCTCGAAGAGGATGAGTCGCAGGTTGTTTCCTGATGCATAATATATAAGCATAAGAAGGTATGGGATTACTTGACGCAAAAATATCGAATCATAACGTTCTGGTCACATCTGTTGACAATGTCCTGAACTGGGCGCGTCTTTCTTCGCTTTGGCCTATGGGGTTCGGGCTTGCCTGTTGTGCTATCGAGATGATGGCGACCAACGCCTCTAACTATGATCTGGAGCGCTTTGGTATTTTTCCGAGATCATCTCCACGCCAATCAGATCTGATGATCGTTGCCGGAACGGTTACCATGAAGATGGCGGAAAGAGTTATTCGCCTGTATGAGCAGATGCCGGAACCACGATATGTACTTTCAATGGGTAGTTGTTCCAATTGCGGCGGGCCATACTGGAAGCATGGTTACCATGTGTTGAAAGGTGTAGACCGGATTATTCCGGTAGATGTCTATGTTCCAGGATGTCCTCCGAGACCCGAAGCGCTTATCGGTGGTCTTATGAAGGTTCAGGAGCTGATCCGTATGGAGCAGATAGGTATTTCACGTGTCGAGGCTTTGAAAAAGCTTGAAGAGAAAAATGTCGATCCGGGCCAGCTTATAGAGGATGCACGCAAAGGCGCGATGGCGTCATAACTATTATTTCACGTTTGTTCCAGATGGGAGAATCACAGGAAAGCGTATCGAGGTCACAAGAGGTTGAAGCTGCTCTTGCTCTTTGGGAGATAGTCCATGCGGCATTTCCTGATGCGGTATCGGCTTTGGATGAAAATCCGTTTATGCCCTTTTTCGAGGTGCTGCAGACTGAACGCTGGAGGGAAATCGCTCTGTTTTTACGGGACGACCCGAAACTGCGATGTAACTACATGGCCTGTCTGTCAGGAGTTGATTACCCTGAAGAGGGTAAGCTCGGGATCGTTTGTAACCTTGAATCAGTAGGGGTGCATGCTCATAAAATAGCCGTTAAGGTTTACTGTGACAGGGAGGATGGTGTGATTCCTTCCGTGGCGAGGGTATGGAAAACAGCAGACTGGCATGAGAGGGAGGCGTTTGATATGTATGGTATGACGTTCAGCGGCCATCCTGATCTGAGGCGAATTCTCTGTCCTGAAGACTGGACAGGTTATCCTCTGCGCAAGGATTACGTGGTGCAGGAGTCTTATCATGGAATCAAGGTTCCGAATTGACACAGACGGCGATAGATATTCAAAAGTTGTAAACGCGACGACACATGCAGGAGTTGGGAAAGGCGGAACATTCATCGATCAGGGTTACCCCGCAGGGCGAAAACAGGGTTATTGTAGAAAAAGACCTGTCGAGTGAGGAAATGATCCTGAATATGGGACCCCAGCACCCGTCAACACATGGTGTGCTCAGGCTTGAATGCAAGACGGATGGCGAGGTTGTTATCGAGGCTGAACCGTATCTCGGTTACCTTCATCGCTGTTTTGAAAAGCATGCCGAAATGGTTGACTATCCCGGCATCGTGCCTTTCGTGGACAGAATGGACTACCTTGCTTCCATGAACAACGATTTCGCCTACTGTATCGCCGTGGAAAAGTTGCTTGATATCGAGATTCCGAGGCGTGTCGAGTTCATGCGTGTCATTGTCTCCGAGATAAACCGAATCGCATCTCATCTTGTGGCTATTGGCACCTATGCTATTGACCTTGGAGCGTTTACACCCTTTCTTTTCTGTTTCCGTGATCGGGAACACATGCTGAACCTTCTTGAGTGGACCTCGGGAGCGAGGATGTTGTACAACTACATTCTGATTGGTGGGGTTGCTTATGATTTCCCGAAGGACTTTGCCCATCGAACCTTGGAATTTGTGAAATATTTCAGGCCGAAAGCGCTTGAGTTACAAAAGCTTCTTACAGAGAACGAGATTTTCGTAAAACGTACGAAAGGTGTCGGAATGATGCCTGCCGATGTCGCTATCAATTACGGGTGGTCCGGACCGATGCTTCGCGGATCCGGTGTCGAGTGGGATCTCAGAAGGGTTGACGGATATTCTGTTTATCCTGAGCTTGATTTCAAGGTCTGTGTCCCTGACGGAAAATTCTCTGATATCGGCGACAGCCTCTCCCGCCATGTTGTGCGGGCGCTTGAGATTGAGGAAAGTCTCAACATAATTGAGCAGTGTCTGGATAAGATGCCTGAAGAAGAGGGCTTCGATCCAAGGTCGGCTATTCCGAAAAGGATCAGGCCGAAGGCAGGCGAGGTATACGGTCGGGCTGAGAACCCGCGGGGTGAGCTTGGTTTTTATATCATCAGCGACGGGAAATCAACCAAACCTCTCCGATGCAAGGCCCGGTCATCATGTTTCGTGAACCTGTCAGCCATGAAAGAGCTCTCTCTCGGACAGCTTATCCCTGACCTCGTTGCAATTATAGGCAGCATCGATATCGTTCTCGGGGAGGTGGACCGATGAGTACAAGTCTCAATGTCTGGTCTGATGCTCTCTCTGAGTTTTCCCTTTTTGGGCTGCCTGTCGGTCTTGTTATTGTAGCAGCTCTTCCTCTCGTATTTATAGCGCTCTACGCTTTGACATACGGTGTTTACGGAGAGAGAAAGATTTCCGCGTTCATGCAGGACAGGCTTGGTCCGATGGAGGTCGGTAAATGGGGGATTCTTCAGACTCTTGCCGATATTCTGAAACTGCTTCAGAAGGAGGATATTGTCAACAAGTCAGCTGACAAGTTTCTTTTTGTCATCGGCCCCGGAATTCTTTTTGTCGGTTCATTTCTTGCTTTTGCCGTACTTCCTTTCGGCCCCGCGTTTATCGGTGCTGATCTCAATGTGGGTCTCTTCTATGCTATAGGAATTGTCGCCCTTGAAGTTGTCGGTATTCTTGCCGCCGGCTGGGGATCCAACAACAAGTGGGCTCTTTACGGAGCTATCCGAAGCGTTGCCCAGATAGTCAGTTATGAGATTCCTGCGGCTATCGCCATTCTGTGCGGTGTGATGATGGCAGGAACACTCAGTATGCAGCAGTTTACTATTCTGCAGCAGGGCGAGTATGGTTTTCTGCACTTTTTCCTTTTTCAGAACCCTATCGCCTGGATTCCGTTTCTTATCTACTTTATCGCGTCCCTTGCCGAGACAAATCGTGCTCCTTTTGATATACCTGAAGCTGAATCCGAGCTTGTTGCCGGTTATTTCACAGAGTACAGCGGTATGAAATTCGCTGTGATCTTTCTTGCGGAATATGCCAGTATGTTTATGGTTTCAGCGATCATTTCAATTGTTTTCCTGGGAGGCTGGAATTCACCGTTTCCCAATATCGGCCCGCTGTTGCTTAATGACTGGACAACCGGTCCCGTATGGGGGGCATTCTGGATCATCATGAAAGGTTTCTTCTTCATTTTTATCCAGATGTGGCTCAGATGGACGCTTCCAAGGCTGCGAGTTGATCAGCTGATGCATGTCTGCTGGAAAGTGTTGACCCCGTTTGCCTTTGTGGCATTCGTTCTGACGGCGATATGGGAGATTTATGTCAAATAGGATTCAGAGATAATCATGAGTGAGTATTTCAGGGATATAGGTAACAGTGTAACAAGCATTCTGACTGGAATGGGTATTACCTTGCGTCATTTTTTCAATGCCGTCAAGAGAAAAGGTGATGCTGGTATCGATGAAGAGAACTATTTCAATCAGGTTGACGGTCTGGTTACTCTTCAGTATCCGAGAGAGGCGATCCCCACCCCTGAAATTGGCCGCTATCGTCTTTATAATGAAATTGATGACTGTATAGGATGCGGTCAGTGTGTGAGGGCCTGTCCTATCGACTGTATCATGATGGAAACCATAAAGGTCACCAAGGATGACCTCGCGGTCTGCGGAAAGACTTCAGGCGGACAACAGAAAAAATTCTGGGTGCCTGTGTTTGATATTGATGTGGCGCAGTGTATGACCTGTGGCATCTGTTCGGCTGTCTGTCCGACAGAATGCCTCTACCATACACAGGTCAGTGATTTCTCTGAATTCCGTCGAGAGAACATGATCTACCACTTCGGCAACCTGACGAAGCTGGAAGCCGAAGCGAAAAGAAAGAAGCTTGAAGAAGAAAAAAAGGCCGCCCCGGCGCCTAAACCGAAACCTGCGCCCAAAGCAGCCCCGGCGAAAAACGCTACAACGTGAAAGCTACAACACTAATGAGTGTATAACACATGACGAATACGACCTATACAGTGATTTTTTACCTTTTTGCGGCAGTTACGGTGTTTTCTGCAGCTTTCGTGGTCTTTTCAAGAAATATTATCTATTCGGCTTTCTCGCTGCTTTTCACCTTTTTTGGCGTCGCGGCCCTCTATGTTTTTCTGAGCGCCGACTTTATTGCGGTAACCCAGATCATGGTGTATGTCGGAGGTATTCTGGTTCTTCTGCTTTTCGGTGTCATGTTCACCAACAAGATCATGATGACCGATCTGAAAACTGACGTCTTGAATATACTTCCTGGAATTGTTTTGCTTCTCTCGATAACAGGCGGTCTTATCTATACATTTGTGGCAAGAGCGGAGTGGTTTACCTCTACGGTTCAGTTGCAGGGGAGTGTGGTGGAAAAGATCGGTTTTGAGACTATGTCACGGTACGTGCTTCCTTTTGAAATGGTTTCGATACTGCTGCTCCTTGCTCTTATAGGCGCGGCATTTCTTGCCAGGTTTGATAAACCCGGTAAAACCAACGACAAGTAATCATACTATGGATTTTTTCTCTACAGTCGGTCTGAATCACTATCTGATTATCTCCGCGATACTGTTCGGTCTGGGTCTTTTTGCCGTCGTGACCAGGAAGAACGCCATTGTGGTGCTGATGGGAGTGGAGCTGATTCTCAATGCGGCAAATATCAATTTCCTCGCTTTTTCAAAATACAACGGGGGCATGGAGGGAGTGATGTTCAGCCTGTTTGTCATCGTGCTGGCTGCTGCGGAAGCCGCAATCGCCCTGGCTATTATCATCAATATTTATAAAACGTTCAATACTGTGGATGTTTCCAGTATTGATTCAATGAAAGAGTAAGCTGTAACGGGAACGTTGTTCCATAGTTTCTGTAAAGGTATCCAAGATATTATGCACAGTTTGATCCAGTTATCAATAATCGTACTCCTGCTTCCGCTGCTTTCCTTCGTGCTGTTGATTTTTTTCAACCGTCGGATGCCGCGAAACGGTGATTTTCTGGCTGTCGGTATTCTGGGAGCGACATTTGCCATTTCAGCCTGGATATTCTGGAATGTCATTGTGATCGGTTACGATCCTTCGTTCAGGCTCGCCTGGAATTTCAACTGGATAGATTTCGGGGATGTTCCCGGAGTAGGCCCTTTACAGATCAAGATGGGAATACTGATCGACAACCTTACGGCAATCATGCTTGCCATGGTGTCGCTCATCAGTCTGCTTGTGCATCTCTATTCAACCGGCTACATGTCAGGAGACAAATACTACGGGAGATATTTCGCCTATCTTGGAATCTTTACCTTCTCGATGCTTGGTATCGTTCTCTCGGACAACCTCTTTTCCATCTATATTTTCTGGGAGCTTGTCGGGCTTTCTTCATACCTGCTGATCGGCTTTTTCTTTGAAAAGCAGAGCGCGGCAGATGCACAGAAAAAAGCCTTTCTGACCAACCGTGTCGGCGATATAGGTATGTGGCTTGGAATTCTTATTCTCTACTCTCAGTTTCACACATTCGGCTATGAGGAGATCTATGAGCATATCAAAGCCGGTGATTTTCATATGTCGCAGGCATGGCTTACGGCAGCAGGTATTCTTCTGTTTATGGGCTGTGTAGGTAAGTCCGCTCAGTTCCCGCTCCATGTCTGGCTGCCTGACGCCATGGAAGGTCCGACACCTGTTTCAGCCCTTATCCATGCTGCAACCATGGTCGCTGCAGGCGTTTACTTTGTCGCGAGAATATTTGTTATTCTCACCCCGGACGCGTTGCACGTCATAGCCTTTATCGGCGCGATTACCGCGTTCATGGCCGCAACGATCGCGATTACACAGCATGATATCAAGAGAGTACTGGCCTACTCGACGGTTTCACAGCTCGGGTATATGGTGCTTGGCCTCGGCGTCGGCGCATATTCGGCTGCTTTGTTCCATCTGCTCACTCACGCATTCTTCAAGGCTTGTCTTTTTCTCGGGTCAGGCGCTATTATTCATGCCATGCACCATGAGCAGGACATGCGGTGGATGGGCGGATTGAGTAAAAAAATGCCATGGACCTTCGTTACCTTTACCATTGCGACCTTGGCCCTTGCCGGATTGCCTCTGACAAGCGGTTTTATGAGCAAGGATGCCATTCTTGCCGGTGCGCTGGGTTTCGCTGAAGTTGAGGGTGGCGGCATCTACTATCTTATTCCGGTTCTTGGCTTTTTCTCGGCGATGCTGACCGCATTTTATATGGGGCGACAGATATGGCTTGTCTTTTTCGGGAAAAGCAGGACCCATCTTAAACCGGCAGACGAACATCACGGCCATGACGACCACGGTCACCATGAGGTGCATGAAGTGCCGTGGGCGATGAGGCTCCCTCTCGTCATTCTTGCTTCACTCTCGGTTTTCGCGGTATTTTCACCCGACCCGCTCGATGGCGCCAAAGGATGGTTTATGCATCTTGTGCAAACACCCGAAACGGTTGTTGCTGCTGATATGAGTGGATCCGGAACTGCGGTGCATCATGAAGCGGGCATGGTCATGAAAGAGGTGGCGCATGAAGAGAGCCCGGGTGTTCTGCATGGCGAAGAACCGCATGAAGGAGAAGCTGCTCATGTTGCCGCGCATACTCCGGTTGAAGCAGAGCACGGAGATGCTCACGCTGCGGAAAACGGCGAGGAACATCATGGCCCGGTATTCAGCGACCCACGACAGGCGGCAATAGCTCACGCGGCTCATGAAAACCACGATCCGGCTATCATGTATTCCAGTATCATGGTTGCTCTGGGTATAGGTCTTGCGCTTATCGTGTATGCCTTCGGTTTCATCAATCCTGAAAAAACCGCACAGCGTA
Source organism: Chlorobium sp. (assembly GCA_026193435.1). Lineage (GTDB taxonomy): Bacteria > Bacteroidota > Chlorobiia > Chlorobiales > Chlorobiaceae > Prosthecochloris. Next base: position 1,225 of record JAPHUN010000204.1, on the reverse strand, counting down.
TCCGGCCGCTCTACCTCTATTCTTTCAACAAGTGGTACTGGGATGAGATCTATGACGCTACTGTCATCAAGGGATCGTTGCTCATAGCGAATCTGCTTTCATGGTTTGACCGCAATATTGTTGACGGCCTCGTTAATGGAGTCGGTGCCACGATCAGGAAATTCGGTTCTGCGAGCGGCGGTTTCGATCACTATGTCGTCGACGGTCTGGTGAATTTTACCGCCTTTTTCGTGCAGACTTCCGGTGCCGCCATGAAAAAAATTCAGACCGGAAAGGTGCAAACCTATCTTGTCATGGCGCTTCTGGTGGTGACGGGATATATCGTTTACTACTACGTGCAACTGCTGTAGTCTGTCAATGTGTTGAGTCTTGAGATTTTATTTACTCTGAAAACAACAGATAAGAGAAGATGCTGAGTTTAATTGTATTTCTGCCGATCATAGCTGGACTGATAATTCTGGCAGTGCCTTCATCGCAAAAACAGATCATTCGGATCGTTTCACTGCTCGCTGCTCTGGCTCAGGGAGGGCTTGCGGTTCTGATCTGGCAGGGTTATGATCCCTCTCTACCGGGTATCACTGCTGCAGCTGACGGTTCGCTCAACGGGGCCTTCCAGCTTGTCGAGAGGCTTCCCTGGATTACGCTCGACCTGGGTGACTTCGGAGCGCTCAATATCGAGTACTTCCTCGGAGTCGACGGAATCTCAATTACCATGGTGCTTCTGACGGCATTGATCTCCATTATCGCGGTTCTTTCAAGCTGGACAATCAAAAAGCAGGTGAAAGGCTATTTCATTCTGTACAATATTCTCAGTACCGCAATGATGGGCTGCTTTGTGGCCCTTGACTTCTTCCTTTTCTATGTTTTCTGGGAACTCATGCTTCTTCCCATGTACTTCCTCATCGGCATCTGGGGAGGTCCGAACAGGGAGTACGCCGCAATCAAGTTTTTCCTCTACACGCTTTTCGGCTCCGTTTTCATGCTGCTTGTCATGATCGGTCTCTATTTCAGTGTCATCGATCCGCTTACCGGCAATCACACTTTCAGCATGGTTGCCATGGCCAGTCAGGAAAATTACATTCCGGGGTCGATTTTAGGCCCGGAGAGCACCGGATGGCGTTACGCAGCCTTTATAGTACTGTTTATAGGTTTTGCCATCAAGGTGCCGATGTTTCCTTTCCATACATGGCTGCCTGATGCTCATGTCGAGGCTCCGACACCTATT
>JAPHUN010000070.1 GCA_026193435.1 Chlorobium sp. | reverse complement strand
TCGCGCATGAGGTCAGAAAAATGGTCAATACGAAAAGCGCTATAGCATCTGTCCTGAGTATTTTGAACGTGAGCTGCGATAGTTGATTTCTCATAAATTCAGTCAGGTTGATGAGGTTAATAGGACTGCAGGTGTTTTATCTCCTTTCTCCAGCAGTGAAAGAGTATATGGCCCGCAAAACCGGCAAGTTCGGGTTTCAGTATACGATAAGCCTGCTCCTGAAGAGAAAGATAGTGTTTTTGTGACAATGATTGGAGCGGGTTACCTATGGAAAACCAATGAGCAAGATATTGATGGACATGTCTGTCTATCGGAAAAGCGGCAAAACGGTGAAGCCCGAAAAGCATGACACAGTCAGCGATCTTGAAGCCGACCCCCGGTTGCCTGCAAAGTGTTTTTCTGACGTTTTCGAGGGGCATATCAGGATCTTTCAGGTCCTGCAGATCAAGTGTACCTGAAACAACCGCCTGAGCGGCTGTAATAATGTTCTCCGCCCTGATACAGTTGTTGTTCGTACAGAGCCTGAGAGACTCCGGACTGGTTGAAGCAAGGGTGTCCGGGGTGGGGAAGGAGAAATAGGTGTAGGGTACATCGTTCAGGCGTATGGTATATTTGGTGCCGTATTCCTGCGCAAGGTACGTTACCTGCTTTCTGATGAGGTGCATGCCAAGGCCCTGGGCACACATAAAGGTGATAAGGGTTTCAAACGGGTCCTGTCTCAGGATTTTAATGTCCGTATAGGGTTGTATACGGTCCCATACTTCAGGATAACGTTTTCTGAAATCGTCAGGGAATAGAGAGTTGACGTCAACATCAAGGCTGAAATAATTTCGGTTAAATTCATTGAATGAGTTGATGTCCCGGAATTTCCTTGTGCTTGATATGGTGTATTCTGCAGGGTTTGATCTGTCAATAATAAACATTTCAGAGCCAATAATCCCCAATGTAACTGTAGGATTATTTTCGGTTTGTTCCCATCTGAAGCACTGCCCGCTAAAAATAGTATTCTCAATATCAAATCCGCAAAGTCGGGCAGGTCTCTGTTTTAATGTTGTCATTGCTCTGCGTTTCGTTGCTGATAAACTGAGGGTGATGTGTATTAAAAAATATTTGCTTTAAGTATTATAAAATTTTTCAAAACAAGGTTTTAAAGTTTAATGTATGAAATTTGCTTTATGTTCTGATGTACTTAAAAGCTTTGAAAATATCATGATGTTTATGGTTGATAATTGTGTTTTGTTGTTGGTATGAAAATAATAAAAAAGCCGTAACAAGTCAGAGATAATGATCTGTTACGGCTTTTATAAATGGATGAATATTTTCTTGTAAGCGATTTAACTATAAGTATACAGTCTTTCCATTTCGTTTTCGAAAAAGAACTCGTCGTGTCCTAATGCGGGAGAAAGATTATCAATCCAGGATGCATCATCGTCATATTCGGCAAAGAAAATCTTATTGGTCCATTCAGGGTTTCTGCTCTGTGTGAACTTCAGGGCGAATACTTTTTCTCCATGGATTTCTGTGACATCCTGGACAATTATTTTACCGGGAGAGCAAGACATCGATGGTCCTCTGACGGTTCTGCCGAGTCCGGACATCCTCTGATAGGCGGTATTGAAGATCTCTACCGCTTCTGACAAGGGGATTTCAAAATATTGTTTAGGACCGGTGTCCCGTTCAAGGAACATGTAGTAAGGAATGATTCCCAGTTGCAGCTGTTTCTGCCACATGGATTCCCAGATGTCGGCATCGTCATTGACATGCCGTACAATGGGTGACTGGCTGCGAATGACTGCCCCGGTTGAGCGAATCCGGTTTATGGCATCGACAGCCTGAGAGGTCTCGATTTCTCTTGGGTGGCTGATATGGGCCATGATTGCAAGGTGCTTGCCGGATGAGACAATCTGTTCGAAAAAGCTGAGAAGTTCATCGGAATCGTGTTCGGCAGTAAAGCGGTAGGGCCACCAGCTCAAAGCTTTTGTGCCTATTCTGATCGTTTTTACCGTAGGTATGTCAAGCAGGGGCTGTATGTACTTTCTGATAAGAGCGGTGCTCATGACCATAGGGTCACCGCCGGTAAAGATGATGTCCTTTACCTCGGGGTGCTCTTTGAGGTAATCAAGCAGCAGCGTGATGTCGTTGTTCGCGAATTTGAGGCTCTCAAGTCCTGAAAACTGCGGCCATCTGAAGCAGTAGGTGCAGTAGGCATGACAAACCTGGGCTTCTGAGGGGAAAAACAGTACACTTTCCCGGTATTTGTGCTGAATGCCGTGAAGTGCCTCGTCATCCAGCAGGGGAGTGTTCAGCTCCATCTGACCCGCTGGATTGGGGTTTTGCAGGAGCTGTATCTCTCTTGCTGCCTGCCGAATTATTTCTTGCGGAGCATCTGCGCTGACAAGGCCGGACATTCGTTGGAAATCTTCAGGATTGAGCATCTCTTCCTGGGGAAAGCTCAGTCTGAATATCGGGTCTTCAGGAATGTTCGACCAGTCGATAAGGTGTTCTGTTACATAGCTGTTTACCCTGAAAGGGTAAACAGTTGCCACGGTTTTAACGATATGAAGCTGTTCTTCAGGTATCTCCCCGTACTGAGGGAGTGTGTGAAGATTATCTGCTGTATATGAGCGATATTTCAGCATAACAACTGCTTTTAACGGTTGCTAAAATATCGGCAGAGCATAAATGGAATTGTGTAGCTCTAACCTTTCTGACGAGGGGATAACGAAATAAAACACTTCGGTCAGCTTTGTTCGCCGGCTCATTTCCGAAATGTCCGTAGAGTTATTCGAGACACCTCAATGAATTGTATACCTCTTGTGTGTCTGAGGTTTTGAGTACGACTATTTACAATTAATGAGGCAATAAACCAAAAAGGTGTAGTTAACTATCGGGAAATCCGTCTTTTCGGGGAGAAAAGCGGCCGGGAAGCGGGGAAGCTGTTTTCAG
>JAPHUN010000112.1 GCA_026193435.1 Chlorobium sp. | reverse complement strand
TTTTGACTTTTGACTTTTGACTTTTGACTTTTTCTTATAAGACTCTTGCCATAGAGTGCACACATCAGTCTATCAGTGTTGCGGCTGTTGGTCTCCGGGGCGTTGTTGAAGAGACGGTTCATCAATGGCAGCGGACAGCCGAGTCTATTATTCCATTGGCAGACCGGGTGCTTGCTGCTGCGGAAATAGTGATGGGTGACATTGATTTTCTTGCGCTCTCTCGAGGGCCCGGCTCTTTTACCGCTTTGCGTATCGGTATGGCAACGGCAAAGGGGATGGCATATGGGCTTGGACGCCCTCTCGTGACCGTATCGACCATGGAGGCGCTTGCTGCTTCTGCCTGTGGAAAGGTCGGTTCTCGCTTTCTGGTACCGGTTATTCCCGCAAGGAAAGGTGAATGGTATTACGCCGTGTATCGTGCGAACGAGAAAGGGCTGGAAGAGGTGGAAAAGACAGCGTACGTTCCTGTCGACAGCCTGAGAGAGATTCTTGAGCGATACAGGGGGCGGTGCGCGGTTGTCGCAAAGGACATCGGCCAGCTGGAAGAGGTGTGCAGGAGCGCAGGAGTGGATGCCGTAAAGGCTGATTTTTTTACGGCTGTTTCGTTGATTCCGATCGCGGAAAAGACGTATATGGCCGGCAAGGTTCCTTCTCTTGAAATGGTTACCCCCGATTATCTGCAGCAATTCCGTTCAAACAGGTAACAGGTGTGCCGCATGATGACAACACACCCCATACACTCAGCGGTCCGAACAGGTTGTTTGAGGGGCATTCGAAGGGGACTGAATTTTTGATGGGATTATCTTGTTATAGAGGTGTTTGGAAAACAGATACTCAACCGCTTCAGAAAGCTTTGAATATTGCTATATTTTAAAACACCCGTTTATACTTGTTCTCCCTTTCTGGAAAGCAGTATGGCGTGAATGTTTTGTTTTAATAATAGATGGGACCTCTAAAAAGTTATAGAGGTGCCCTGGAGATAAATAGATGTTTATGGTTGAACAAGATGGTGGAGAAGGCAGGATAGTGGGCGTAAAAGAGGTGGCGTTAAGTGAACTGCTCGCCAAAAGAGCGGCGGAGCTGTCGCTGGAAAGAAAATGTGAAGATGTCGTTATTCTCGATGTGAGGGGTGTGAGTACGGTGACTGACTTTTTTGTGATTGCGACGGCTGATTCCGAGAGGAAGGCCAAAGCAGCCTATGAGCATATTGTCGAAGAGTTGAAGCACGAAGATGAACGCCCTCTGCATATCGAGGGTGGCGATACCCTTCATTGGGTACTCATTGATTATTTCGATGTTGTCGTACATATTTTCATGCCTGAAGAGCGGGCATTTTATGACCTTGAATCGTTGTGGGGCGACGCTCCAAAACAGGCACTGAAGGTAGAGGGTGACAGGGTTGTTGTCGATGGCGGATGAGAAATTCTCTCTCCGTCTTCCCTTTAACGGGGTATTCTGTTACATTACTCCCACTACTATACCTACAATAATCAGTTATTAGAAAAGATATGCAGCGCGACAAGATTTTACCGATCAGCATAGAAGATGAAATGAGGGACTCCTACCTCGATTATTCCATGTCGGTTATCGTGAGCCGCGCGTTGCCCGATGTTCGTGACGGTCTCAAGCCGGTTCACCGCAGGGTTCTGTTCGGCATGCATGAACTTGGTCTGCAGGCAGGAAAAGGGTATAAAAAATCAGCTCGTGTGGTCGGTGAGGTTCTGGGTAAGTTTCATCCTCATGGAGACACTGCGGTTTACGACAGTCTTGTGCGTATGGTTCAGGATTTTTCCCTGCGTTATCCTCTGATTGACGGACAGGGAAACTTTGGATCAGTTGATGGGGATTCTCCTGCCGCCATGCGTTATACAGAAGTGCGCATGAAGAACATCGCGGGCGAAATGCTGAAGGATCTGGAAAAGGAGACAGTGGGCTTCTCGCTGAACTTCGATGATTCGCTTGAAGAACCTACTGTTCTTCCTTCGGCCATGCCCAACATGCTGGTTAACGGCGCATCCGGCATTGCTGTCGGAATGGCGACGAATATTCCGCCGCAGAATCTCAGCGAGGTTGTGAGCGGATTGATCGCGATGATCGAAAACCCTGAGATTACTATTGATGAAATCATGGAGCATATTATCGCTCCGGACTTCCCTACTGCCGGTATTATCTATGGATATGAGGGAGTAAAGCAGGCCTACCATACCGGTCGGGGCAAGGTTGTTATCCGCGCTCGTGCGGTTGTCGAGGTGACGCAGAAAAACGGTCGGGAGTCGATCATAGTAACGGAGCTTCCCTACCAGGTCAACAAGGTCCGCCTGATTGAAAAGATCGTGGAGCTGATCCACCTGAAAAAAATAGAAGGGATTGCGGATATCCGGGATGAATCTGATCGCGACGGTATGCGGCTTGTTATCGAGCTGAAGCGTGACGCTGTTGCCAAAGTGGTGCTCAATCATCTCTACAAGCATACCCCGATGCAGGATACATTCGGCGTTATTCTGCTTGCTCTTGTTGACGGCGTGCCGAAGGTGCTCACCTTGAAGGAGATGATGGAGGCGTATCTCAAGCACCGCAATGAGATTATTCTCCGCAGAACCACTTATGAGCTGGCAGCTGCCGAGAAAAAGGCTCATATTCTCGAAGGTCTGAAGATCTGTCTCGATAACCTCGATGAAGTGATCTCGACCATTCGTGAGTCTCCTAACGCCGGCGTCGCACAGGAAAAGCTGATGGAGAAATTCGGCTTGACCGAGCTACAGTCCAAAGCTGTTCTGGAAATGCGCCTTCAAAGGCTTACCGGAATGGAGCGAGACAAAATCGAAAAGGATTATAACGAGACACTGGCGTTGATCGAGGAGTTGCGTTTTATTCTCGCAAACCCTGAAAAGCAGATGCAGATTATCAAGGATGAGCTGCTGAAAGTAAAGCAGGTGTATGGCGATGAGAGACGTACAGAGATCAGGCCGCAGGAGGGCGAGTTTTCCATCGAGGATATGATCGCTCAGGAGGATGTGGTTATTACGATCACTCATGAAACCTTTATCAAGCGTTTTCCTGTGTCGGGTTACCGTCGTCAGGCCCGGGGCGGCAAAGGAGTAACAGGCGCTCAGGCCAGACATGAGGACTTTGTCGAGCATATGTTTGTGGCGTCAACGCACAATTACATTCTTTTCTTCACCAACAAGGGGAGATGTCATTGGCTGAAGGTTTACGAGATACCTGAAGCGGGCAGGGCGGCAAGGGGAAGGTCTCTTGCAAACATTATGGAGCTTCAGCCGGGCGAGAAGATCAAGGCATATATCAATGTCAAGACTTTCGATGATCCGCTCTTTATTATAATGGCGACAGCGAAGGGCAGTATCAAGAAAACCGATATCGAGGCATTTTCCAGACCTCGCCGAAACGGTATAGCCGCCATAACTATAGAAGAGGGCGACGAACTTATCGATGCCCGCCTGACTGACGGTGAACATGATATTATCCTGGCCAAGAACACAGGTTATGCGGTGCGTTTTGCGGAGAAAGATGTTCGTCCGATGGGAAGAACTGCGATGGGCGTAAAGGGGATCAGCCTTGATGAGGGAGAAACATGTATTTCTATGGTTACCTCCAAGCGTCCGGATACCTCCTTACTCGCGGTGACTGACAACGGGTTCGGTAAGCGAAGCAAGGTGGAGGATTATCGGTTAACCCGAAGGGGGGCGAAGGGCGTCATTACCCTGAAAGCGCATGAGAAGGTCGGTCATCTTGTCGGACTGCTCGATGTCAATGATAGTGACGATCTGATTATTATCACCTCGAACGGTATTGTCAATCGTCAGCATGTTTCCAATATCAGACTGACCGGTCGTAACACTTCGGGCGTCAGAATTGTCCGCCTGATGCAGGGCGATACGATTTCCGCTACCGCGAGAGTGCCGAAAAGCGTTGATGAAGAAGAAAATGAAGCTATATCCGGGCCTGAGGATCAGATAGAACTTTTTGATTCCTGAGGTGAACGTTAACGTGTGAGGATGCGATGGAGAAGAGAAATAAACCGTATATCCAGCAAGAGGAGCCGGGATTGAAAAAGTACTGCGCATGCAGTTTGTCCAGGAACCTTCCCTACTGCGACGGCTCTCATCATGGAACCGGTATGCACTCCTACAAGGTTGAGATTGAAAAAGCGAAAACTGTTGCAATTTGTGGTTGTGGTTCATCAAAAAACAAACCGTTCTGCGATGGATCACACGAGTTGCTTCAGGAGACCTGATTGATAAATGAAAGTTAAATATTGTTACTGATATGGCACGACCCAAAAACGTAAAGCATATTTTTGTCACAGGCGGGGTTGTATCATCGCTGGGCAAGGGAATACTTTCCGCTTCGCTCGGTCTTTTGCTGAAGTCGCGTGGTTTGCGTGTGGCTATACAGAAATACGATCCCTATATCAATGTGGATCCCGGTACGATGTCTCCCTACCAGCATGGCGAGGTCTATGTGACGGATGACGGCGCCGAGACAGACCTTGATCTCGGACACTATGAGCGATTTATTGATGAGCCTACATCTCAGGCGTCCAACCTCACTATGGGGAGGGTATACAAGGCGGTTATTGACAAGGAGCGTCAGGGCGAATATCTGGGCGGTACCGTTCAGGTTGTGCCGCATGTGATCGATGAGATCAAGGCGAAAATGAACGAACTGGCGAAAAATGCGAATCTTGACGTTCTGATTACCGAAATAGGCGGCACCATAGGTGATATCGAATCGCTTCCTTTTCTTGAGGCCATGCGGCAGTTGAAGCTTGACCTTGGGACGAAAAATCTGCTGAACATTCATCTGACGCTGGTACCCTACATCAAGGCGGCATGTGAAATGAAGACCAAGCCGACGCAGCACAGCGTCAAGATGCTTCTTGAGACCGGTATTCAGCCGGATATCCTTGTCTGTCGCAGTGAAACGCCTCTTTCACGCGAGATTAAAAACAAGGTTGGTCATTTCTGTAACCTCCATGAAGCCGACGTTATCGGACTGAGCGACTGCGAAACCATATACGGCGTACCGATTATGCTGCTTGATGAGCAGCTTGACAAGCGGGTATTGAAGAAGCTTGGCATCAAGAAGTTTCAGGACCCTGAACTCTCCTACTGGAGGGAGTTCTGCGATAAGGTGAAGCATCCGGAGGATGGAGAAGTAACGATTGCTGTATGCGGCAAGTATACCGAATATCCCGATGCCTACAAGTCGATACTCGAGTCTTTTGTTCATGCAGGGGCGGTCAATAATGTCAAGGTTACCGTGCGCTTCATACGGTCTGAAGACGCTGAAGAAAGCGGTTGCGACATAGCAACAGCCATGAAAGATGTTCACGGGCTCCTGGTTGCTCCCGGTTTTGGTGACAGGGGGATAGAAGGAAAGATCAGTTTTATACGGTATGCGCGTGAAAATAATATTCCTTTTCTGGGAATATGTCTTGGAATGCAGTGCGCCACGATCGAGTTCGCAAGAAATGTTTGCGGACTTTCCGAGGCTAATTCGACTGAATTCAATAAACGGTGCCGCCAGCCTGTCATCGATCTTATGGAGCATCAGAAGAAGGTTAAGGAGAAAGGCGGAACGATGCGCCTGGGAAGCTATCCCTGTATACTTAAAGAAGATACCATAGCCAATAAAGCCTATGGCAAGTTTCTTATCAATGAGCGTCATCGGCATCGTTACGAGTTCAATAACGAGTATCGTGAGCTGTTAGAGCAAAACGGGATGATCTTTTCCGGAACCTCGCCCAACGGTGACCTCGTTGAGATTATCGAGATCAGTGACCATCCATGGTTTGTCGGCGTGCAGTTCCATCCGGAGTACAAGTCAAGGGTTCGTAGCGCACATCCGTTGTTCGTCGGTTTTGTGGCAGCAGCCAAAGCGTTTGCTTTTGGTGACCGCCAGTTATCCTTCGAGCCTGATGCCTTGCCGTTAGGTGAGCCTGAGCGTACATTGGAGGGCTAAGAGCATGACGTCATGCCGCCCCTGAAACAGGTGTTTGGATTTCACGGGTCAGGCTCGGTAATGACTATGGGCACTATACGTTCCAGCAAGTGCCGTAAGCACTTTTTTCCTGCAATCCAGCGGTTCA
>JAPHUN010000082.1 GCA_026193435.1 Chlorobium sp. | reverse complement strand
GCAGGAGTTGCGACAGAGAAAGGTTTTGTTGTGACAGATGAGAGGTGCCGTACGAATGTCCCGAATATTTTCGCCATAGGTGACGTCAGGGGCGGGATGATGCTTGCGCACAAAGCTTCGGCTGAAGCCGCAGTTGCTGTGAAGGGTGTGACGGGGAAGAAATGCGAGCCGGTCGATGACACAAGAATGCCCCGTTGTGTCTATGTCGAGCCATCCGTTGCCTGCGTCGGGTATACTGAACGTCAGGCAGCGGAGGCAGGATTTGACATCAGAGTGGGTAAAGCGCTTTTCGCGTCATCCGGAAAGGCGAATGCCTATGGTCACCGCGATGGTTTCGTCAAGCTGGTATTCGAGGCAGGCACCGGAGTTCTTCTTGGCGGTCATGTGCTGGGCTATGGCGCGGTTGAACTGATCGGAGAAATTTCTCTCGCCCGAAGTCTTGGGGTTACGGCTGAACAGATTGCCGAAACGATACACGCCCATCCCACGCTTTCCGAATCAATAAAGGAGGCGGCAGAGGACGCGTTGAAGGATTTATGATTTTTGATTGATGATTGGTGATTGAGGAATGATGATTGGGGGAAAGTGACAAGAGGAAAGAAAGTGCTGAGTACTGAGCGATGAGCGATGAGTGGGTGACGTTGGAGTGTCGAATGGCAAATGACTATTGTAATAATGGAAGACGGGGAGAAAGGGAGACCGGCGACTGAAGACTTGAAGGCTGAAGACTGTTGACTGGTAACTGCCGACTGAAGACTTGAAGACTGCCGACTGCCGACTGTTCAGGGCGCAGGTGGTGAACAAAGAAAAAGGGGGCTCTTTGATCCTTTTTTGTAAAGCATTTTCTATTCTCTTTTTAAAAGCATAAATTCATGCTTTAATTGTACAACGTATTCAATTAAGTAAGCCTTTTCCCGCAGGAGTAGACGTATAGGGTTGGGGTGTTTAAAAAATCATCAATTATGACTCAAACTGCTTCAGCTGCAAAGAAAACAGCAAGTACGAAAGCAAAGTCCGGTTCAGTTGCCGCTAAGGCTTCCGGCCCAAAGAAAGCGAGAACAAAGAAGAAGCAAGGGACGGCGTTTCCTTTCACGGCAATCGTAGGTCAGGAAGAAATGAAACTCAGCCTGATACTGAATATCATCGATCCGAGGATTGGCGGTGTGCTCGTGATGGGCCACAGGGGAACCGGTAAAAGTACTACTGTCCGGGCGCTTGCAGAGGTACTTCCTATGATTGAACGAGTCAAGGACGATGTTTACAACCGTTCTGTTTCTGATTATCTCGAGGCTGAAAAGCCGAAGAAAGGCGCAAAGGCGATGACTCCTGAAGATATGACTATAGAGGATATTCCTGTGCCTGTTGTCGATCTTCCTCTCGGCGCGACTGAAGACCGTGTTTGTGGTACCATCGATATTGAACAGGCGCTTACAAGTGGCGTCAAGGCATTTGAGCCTGGACTTCTTGCTCAGTCCAACCGTGGATTTCTTTATATCGATGAAGTGAACCTTCTCGATGACCATCTTGTGGACGTACTGCTTGATGTTGCTGCCAGCGGCAGGAATGTGGTTGAACGTGAAGGAATCAGTATTCGCCATCCGGCACGATTCGTTCTTGTCGGGTCGGGTAACCCTGAAGAGGGTGAACTGAGACCTCAGCTGCTTGACCGTTTCGGACTGCACGCGAGGATTATAACTATTCTCGATGTTGCCAAGAGAGTTGAAATTGTGAAAAGACGGCACGAGTATGATGATGACCCGCAGGCTTTTTTGAAAAAATGGACGCGTGAACAGAATAAACTGCAGAAAAGGATTCTTCAGGCAAAGGAATTGCTACCTGAAGTTACCATGGGTGACGAAGTACTTACTGATGTCGCAAAACTTTGTATGCAGCTCGGTATCGACGGACATCGCGGTGAGTTGACCATTACCAGAACAGCCAACGCTTTTGCGGCGTTCAATGGCGACAAGGTGGTTACCATCGAGCATGTCCGGGAGATTGCAGGGCTTTGCTTGCGGCATCGCTTGCGCAAAGATCCGCTGGAGGTTATGGATCCGGGTGAAAAAATCGATCGTGAACTTGCTAAAGTACTTGGAGAAGTAGAAGAAGTATAATGATAGCTTTTACCGATATTGTTGGAATGGATCTGGCAAAGCAGGCGATGATGCTGCTTGCCGTTGATCCTTCTCTTGGCGGGGTAGTGGTTCCGGCGGCTGTCGGGTCCGGCAAGTCCACACTTGCAAGGGCTTTTTCCGGTATAGTTTCGGAAGATACGCCTTTTGTCGAGTTGCCTTTGAATGTTACGGAAGACCGGTTGATCGGCGGCGTAGATCTCGAAGCGACACTTGTTCAGGGTAAGCGTGTCGTTCAGCACGGCGTGCTCTCCAAGGCTCACGAAGGAGTGCTCTACGTAGATTCTTTGAGTCTTCTTGACAGCTCCGCTGTTTCCCATGTCATGGATGCCATGTCGAGAGGAGCGGTGCTTGTTGAACGTGAAGGCCTCAGTGAGGTGCATCCGGCGAAATTTATGTTGATCGGAACCTATGATCCTTCCGATGGGGACGTCCGTATGGGACTTCTTGACCGGGTAGGCATGATTGTTCCTTTCACCACCCAGAACGATTACAGGGCACGTAAGCTTATCGTCAACTGTGTACTCGGGAAAAGAGACGCTGAAGACACTGAAGATGAGCTGAAAATGCTTAGAGGGCTTATCGAAGCGGCTCAAGAGCAGCTTCCGCTTGTTTCCATGACCAAGGAGCAGATGCAGGGACTGATTCAGTCCGCCGTAAGTCTCGGGGTTGAGGGTAACCGTGCCGATATTTTCGCCATAAAAGCAGCCCTTGCGAGTGCCGCACTTGCGCAGCGTACCGACGTTGACGAGGAAGATCTTAAACTTGCTCTCAAGCTGGTGCTGGTGCCCAGAGCGACGCAGATGCCTCCGCAGGAAGAAGAGGTTATGGACGATATGCCTCCGGATGAAGATATGCCTCCGGATAGTCCTGAATCTGAAGATCAGGATGCACCTGAAGACAATTCTGATCCGAATGAGGAGGAGGAAGAGGAGGAAACTCCGGACATGATCGAGGAGCTGATGATGGAGGCCATAGAGACTGAGTTACCGGACAACATCATGAACATTTCTCTCGCGGCAAAGAGGAAAAGCAGATCCGGAAGCCGCGGGGAAGCGCTCAACAATCGTCGTGGCCGCTTTGTTCGTTCCCAGGAAGGTGAAATGCGTAGTGGAAAGGTCGCGATTATTCCAACGCTGATTTCAGCGGCACCATGGCAGGAGAGCCGCAGAGAGGAACGCAAAAAGAAGTTCGGTGCAGTTAAAACCGCCCTGATTATCAATAAAGAGGATGTCAGGATCAAGAAGTTTCGTGACAAGTCGGGTACCCTGTACATTTTCATGGTCGATGCATCCGGTTCCATGGCATTGAACCGCATGCGCCAGGCAAAGGGCGCGGTCTCGCATCTGCTGCAGAATGCGTATGTTCATCGTGATCAGGTTTCACTGATTTCTTTCAGAGGAAAAGAGGCTCAGCTTCTACTGCCGCCGTCGCAGAGTGTGGATCGAGCAAAGAGAGAGCTTGATGTGCTGCCTACCGGCGGAGGAACGCCGCTTGCTTCTGCTCTTTTTCTTGGATTGGAAACGGCAAAACAGGCCCGGACAAAAGGTGTTTCACAAATCATGTTTGTTGTGATTACCGATGGTCGAGGTAACATCAGTCTGCAGTCCTCGTATGATCCCGATGCCCCAAAAGCGACAAAAGAGGAGGTGCAGCAGGAGATTGAAGCCATTTCAGCCACCATATTCGCGGAGGGCGTCGCTTCTGTTATTATCGACACCCAGATGAACTACCTTTCACGGGGAGAAGCGCCAAAGCTTGCTGAAAAACTTGGGGGACGGTATTTTTATCTGCCGAACGCCAAAGCCGAAGAGATCGCAATGGCAGCTCTGAGTTGAACGATTTGTGCTCATAGATTTCACGAAACCTCCCCCGTTGTGATTGATGCCAGGGGAGGTTTTTGTTTTTTAGGCAGTTATCTTACGTGTAGATTCACAGTGTTTCTTGTATTTTTTTGATGGGGTCGGGGTTTCAGTATTATTAATTATTTGATTTAGAGGTCATGGCACAGCTTAGGAAAATCACAGCGATTGTCGGACTCGAGCAATACAATACCAATCTCTGGAAAAAGATTATCAACCTTCTGCATGGTGAAGCCGAGCTTACCCAGTGGACTGATGTAGATCTGGAAAAAATGAATCCCGAAGCAGCAAAAGCTATATCCGAAGCTGATTGTGTGTTTATGAGTATGATCCAGTTCAAGGATCAGGTTGACTGGTTCCGTGAGCAGCTTGAACAGGCCTCCAACCAGGAGAAAACAATCTTTGTTTTTGAGTCGATGCCGGACGCCATGGCGCTGACCAAAGTTGGAAATTATGCTGTCGGAGAGGGCAAGGGTGGAATGCCCGAGTCGGTCAAGAAGATTGCCAAGATGCTTGTGAAGGGGCGTGACGAGGACGCGCTTTACGGTTACATGAAGCTGATGAAGATCATGCGAACGATACTTCCTCTTGTTCCGAAAAAAGCGAAAGACTTCAAGAACTGGCTGCTTGTGTATTCCTACTGGATGCAGCCCACTCCCGAGAACATTGCCAACATGTTCCGGCTGATTCTCAGGGAGTACTGTAACGAGCAGCTTGAGGTCGGCCCTATTGTCGATGTGCCGAATATGGGGCTCTATCACCCGGATGCTCCGGAATATTTCAAGGATGTCAAATCATTCAAGAACTGGTCAAAAAAACAGGGAAGAAACTTCAATAAAGGCCAGAAAGTGGGTATGCTGTTTTTCCGCAAGCACCTGCTTCAGGAAAAAACCTATATCGACGATACGATCCGCGGCTTTGAGAGCAGAGGGCTCAAGGTGCTGCCCTCGTTTGTTATGGGCGTGGAAGGACACGTGCTGGTCAGAGACTGGTTTGTCAAGGAAAAACTCGATCTGCTGGTGAACATGATGGGTTTTGGTCTTGTGGGCGGCCCTGCTGGATCGACCAAACCGGGTACAGCGGCAGAAGCTCGTGACGAGATTATGAGAAAGCTGGATGTCCCCTATATCGTATCCCAGCCGCTGCTGATTCAGGACTTCGAGTCGTGGCACGAGCTTGGCGTTTCGCCCATGCAGATAACGTTTACCTACTCTATACCTGAAATGGACGGAGCTGTCTGTCCGATAGTCCTCGGGGCACTCAAGGACGGAAAGATCGAGACTGTACCTGAAAGGATAGACCGTTTGACAGGGTTGTCGGCAAACTGGCTGAGATTGAGAGAGGTATCCAACAGGGAAAAGAAAATCGCGTTTGTTGTCTATGATTATCCTCCCGGGCTGGGTAAAAAAGCCAGCGCGGCCCTGCTCGATGTTCCCAAGTCACTGTTCGCCATGCTGCATCGGTTGAAAAAGGAAGGATATGCTACCGGCGAACTTCCTTCGAGTCCGGAAGAGCTCTTCAAGGCTCTCGACAAGGCTACCGATCACCAGTTCCAGAACGGAAAGCCGGATGCTCTGAAGATTAACGCAGAGAAGTTCAGGGAACTGACAACCTCGAGGGAACGGGAGCGAATCGAAGAGCGCTGGCAGGGTTTTCCCGGTGAGATTGTCCCTATAGGAACGGAAGACGTGTTTATCGGCGGTATTCGTTATGGTAATATATTTATCGGTGTACAGCCTCGTATCGGTGTGCAGGGTGATCCAATGAGACTGTTGTTCGACAAGGCCAACACGCCCCATCATCAGTACATCTCCTTCTATCGCTGGATCAGCCGTGAACTCAAGGCCCATGCGCTTGTACACGTAGGTATGCATGGTTCTGTCGAATGGATGCCGGGTCTGCAGACAGGCCTGACCGGCGACTGCTGGCCGGACGCGCTGCTCGGGGATATCCCGCACTTCTATATCTATCCCATCAACAACCCGAGTGAATCCTCCATCGCAAAACGCAGAGGTCTTGCGACTATGGTGTCTCATGTCGTGCCTCCGCTTTCAAGAGCGGGACTCTACAAGGAGCTGCCGGCAATGAAGGATCTGCTTGCCGATTATCGAGAGCGCAACCTCGGAGATTCGAACGAAGCAGGTGATGTTGAAATGGCGATTATGCAGAAAGCAGAGCTTCTGAACCTTACCGACGACTGTCCGAAGATAGAAGGCGAAACGTTCAGGGATTTTGTCAGCCGTCTCTACAGTTACGTTCTTGAGCTTGAAAACCGTCTGATTTCAAATTCTCTTCATGTGTTCGGTGAGTCGAGCCCGCTTGATTCGCAGCTTGTCACGGTGACTGAAACCCTGAAAAACAGGGGGCAAAACGGTACGAGCCTTCCGGAAATGTTCATGTTCTGTTCCGGTTCCAACGGTCATTTTGCAGACTATGAAGAGCTTGCTAAACGTTCAAGAAGCGGTGAAAGCGAGGCTGTAGAGCTACGGGAAACAGTTGATCAGTCATGCAAGGATTTTATCCAACAGGTGCTGTTTGAAAGGAAAAGTCCTCAGGAAGTGTTCAAGGATATCACCAATGGTCAGGAGTTGCCAGGAGAACATCTGGCAATGGTTGATGGACTTATTAGTGAAGGCGCGCATATCCTCCAGGCTCTTGGCGACAACCGTGGAGAGATGGATGCTCTTGTACGGGTGCTTGACGGTCGATACATACCTTCCGGACCCGGCGGAGATCTGGTAAGGGACGGCGTCAACGTTCTTCCTTCCGGTCGCAACATTCATTCTATCGATCCCT
>JAPHUN010000086.1 GCA_026193435.1 Chlorobium sp. | reverse complement strand
TGTTGCTGCTGTTAACCGCCATACCGTTATTCATTATCAAACAGCTTCATCCAGAGAAAAAAAACGCCCACAAAAAAGTAGGTCGGGAAGTTCATTCAAAATAAGCCCGAATGCGTAAATACTATACACTGGTTTCATCCGCACTTTTCGGAATTGTAGCCCTGTTATACCTTGTTCGTGTTTTCATGGAACGGAAAGTCGCTATGCTATGACAAGTATACACGAGGTAACCCCACGATCACTCTCTATGGGCAAACTTCACAGAGGAGACGATCTTCTCGAAGCAATAGGCTCTATCTGCAGAGATAAAAATATTTTGCTCGGAAGAGTCGAAGCGATAGGCGCAGTTGAAAAAGCCACACTCGGTTTTTATGACCAGAAGCGAAAGCAGTATGAGTTTTTTTCTATCGACTCACCCCATGAAATAACGTCACTTATCGGCAATGTGTCGCTGCGCGAGGGCGTGCCGATGGTGCATGCGCACATCACGCTCTCCGATGAGAAAGGGAATGTTCATGGAGGCCATCTCGCATCCGGAACCATAGTCTTTGCCTGCGAGGTACTCATCGAGGCATTTGACGGACCGGCATTCAACCGGGAAATCGATGAAAACACCGGACTTCCTCTATGGCAGACATAGAAAATATTCCTCATATCGGTGACGTCGTCTGTGCGATTATTGAAAAAAATGGACGGTTTCTTATCGCACAACGTTCAGGTGGCGATCATGCAACGTCTGAAGCCATGTTTTCATGCATACAGTGACTTTTCCCTGAGGCTTGTCCCATACCGGTGCGCCCTCAAAAAAGGAGAACCCGAAGCACTCGAACACCAGGTACTGCGCTGGATAACCCCAGACGAAATATCTCTCTATGATTTTCCCGAAGCGGATGTACCTGTGCTCAGGGAGTATATGGCGCTCAATGCCGACAGCGAATAGTCCGGCATGAAACAGGCTATCCGTTCCGTTGCGTATCAAGCCCCTGAAATTCAAGCATCTGTTTCTCCCCTGTGTACTGTTCATTCTTCGTACACAGGAGGGAGAACTTCCTTATGGCTGATCTTTCACGCAACGGACGGAAAATCCGCACTTTTTGTTGAAACTGAAACGGTAAACGCCCTTTTCGGTGGTAGTCATGCCCCGGAACCAGACTCGTCCGTTTTCAGCCTCGGTAGCGGTCCAGAACGCACCGTACCTGCCAAAGAAATTAAACGGGCCGTCGTTATCCCGATACCCCCCGGCAAGAGCTGTAAACCCGGTTTCGTTTGTTGCTCCGGTGTTTGGTGCCTTCCAGTGTTCAGTTCCGGTTTCCTTGAGCTTGCTGCCGACATGCTGTTCATTACCCCGAAACTCTATTTCTCCGACATCCTCCGGTTTCATCCCGAGATGCTCTTCAAGCTCTCGCCAGTCCTCTTCTGTCGGAATCCGCCACCCTTCCGGTGCAAGACCGCGCGGATCAGCGACAGCATACCAGTTGTAAAGCTTTCCGTATACCTTGCCCTTTTCCGCGTCGTTATCATATTCAGACCAGGCACCGGTTTCAAGGACAACCCATTCGCCCTCTTCAGCCACACCCGGAATGGGGTCGCCGTTACGATATCTCGTTACGGCAAGATTTTCAGCCATCCATATCCGGTCCCCGATCTGCACAGTCTTATATGCTTTTCCATCTATATCGGTTACCGGCTGAGCCGCTTTCTGCATGACAGCCTGTTCTTTGGAGCATCCGGATGCTGCCATAACAAAAAAGATGAGAAACATCGGAAACAGCGAACGGCATAAAAAACGATTCATCGTAAGTACTGGTTAAAATTGACGATAAAAAGAGATACTCATACATTAATAAAATACAAAAAAGAGGGGTTACAGGGCACTATTTCAAACTGTTCGCAGTTACATCAAATCGAATCCATACAATCGTATGTACACGACTGTTTCTCGAACAAAGCCGAAAAATCACCATGGAAGCAAAAGATACCGTTCTGGAAGTAATGAGCAAAGAAGACAAACCGCTGAGCGCCGGACAGATAGCGGAGATCAGCGGTCTGGATCGTAAAGAGGTAGACAAGGCGATGAAAGCCCTGAAAAATGAGGATCTGATAGCCTCTCCCAGACGCTGCTACTGGGAACCAAAAAAATAAACCTGAGTTACTCCAGGCCCTTGGTATCGAAGAAATAGCCGATGATGTATTGGCCGGCTTCCTGAATAGCTTTATCTATTGCTGATTCATCGGAACAATCTTCCAGTAATTCCACGTCTTCTGCCAGACAAACATCTTTTGGTTCCTCTTCTTCAGTCGAGCAGCTGTCGGGATTGTTAAAAGGATTATCGGTAACCGTTTTCGATACCAGACCTTTGAGCCTTGGATAGACAACTCTTTCAAACACAAATCTGTCGCCGTCCTTATATATCTTGAAGTCGTTTTTCATGTTGGATTTCATTTTTTTTGAAAAAAACAGGTTTAAGTTAGGCTAATTATCCGAAAAGTCAAGTCCCCCCGTCACTCATCACTCATCACTCATTGCTCATCACTCCTCACCGTCTCAGCATCAGACAAGCCCAGCATCGAACGGGATCCGGACGGTTGGAATCAAGGTGACCCGAGGCAAGTGAGAGAATCTCAAAAAACGGTTCCACCGCAGTCGCTATCTGACAGACCGAAAGTCTGGGCGGTCCGGGATCACGTTGAGGAGCGTCGGCACTGGCAATAAGACTGAACCAGAGCCCGCCTTTTTCAAGATGAAAAGCAACGTTTTCAGCAAACGCTCTGTGCTCCTCTCCGGAATTGAGAGAATGAAAACAGCCCCGGTCAAAGACAAAGCCGAATGGACGATTATCAATCCGGCTCACGAGAAAATCTGCTTCAATAAAGGCGCAATCGATCGTGCCTTTATTCGCTTTTTCACGGGCCTTTTCTATTGCGAGCCAGGAAAGGTCAACCCCGGTCACCTGAAAATTTTTGCTTGCGAGCCAGAGGGAACTGTCGCCGGTCCCGCATCCTATATCCAGAGCACGGCAGGCGACAACAGGTCTTTTTTCAACCAGTTCCACAAGATTTCTGTCAGCCCGGCCTATATCCCAGGGAATTTGACCTTTTGCGTACCGCTCTTCAAAGTGTTCATTTTTTGCCATAGCTTTCCCCCTGCACGCTCTTCATGTGACTGATAATCAAATATGAGGCCGTTCCCGGAAGTTCTAATGTAATGAGATGTCCGCATTTCGGAACACAGACATATGAGCCGTTTTTTGCGTACCCGGAAAGTTTACGGGTGTTATGACTGCTCATGATAGTATCTCCCGCACCAGCAACAAAAAGAACAGGTATGTCGATACTGTTGACAATGTCAGGCAATGAGCGGGTCACTTCGCGGGAAGTGATTTGCTTCGTTGTTTTTTGAACGACTTCAGGACAGCACAATTCAAGGCTTTTCTGGCCAACCATGATGTCGTGGAACGAAACGGGATTTCTCGCCAATACAACTCTTGCATAAACATAGATCAGTCGCCACCAGTGAATTTTACGCAGTACGGTATTGAAAGTCAGAGTCAATACCGCAGGAGCCAACCGCTCCAGAAATGCATTATTTGGCAGATATCCGAAATTATACACCACAATCGATTTGACACTATCCGTTGTTTTCTGCGCATAATCAAGTACCACGAAAGGTCCGAATGAAAAAGCCGCGATATGAAATTCCTTTAATTCCAGCTGCCTTACCATTTCCGCAAGATCATGTGAAAACGAGCTGATAGAATAGTCCTGTCCCGGATCGGGATCAGACCAGCCGTGCCCTTTTAAATCATAGGCTATGGTTCTTACTCCCTTCTCGTTCAGTTCCCTGATCACATGATGCCACCACATCCACCAGCAGTCCCATCCATGAACCAGTAACACCGTCTCTGTTGCATCCTGAGGCCCTGAAACATGATAATGATGCACAACCCCGTTTATTTTGACAAACCTGCTCTGCCCCATCAACTCCAGCTCGTAACGTGCCATATCGGCTCTGTCAGTATTACCTGAAAGCGCCATATGTTTCAGTTCAGCCTGATATTCCCTGAACTTTTTTGTCGGCGCACACTCTTTAACCTGCATAACTATGTGTGTAATAATGTTGTGCGATTGCTGATCATATCCTGAAATACACGCTCAATTGATGAAGATTCAATACCGA
Organism: Chlorobium sp.; assembly: GCA_026193435.1. GTDB lineage: Bacteria > Bacteroidota > Chlorobiia > Chlorobiales > Chlorobiaceae > Prosthecochloris. Next base: position 5,010 of record JAPHUN010000086.1, on the reverse strand, counting down.
AAATTATCGAATGTTTTTAAATTACAGCATTCCTTTTCTGCAGGGAGGTAGAGTATTTCACTCCTTCCGCAAGAGATAACCGTATCAGGACATTTCACAACATGAAAAGTCCCTTGACAAAACAGCGCTTTTTTACATAACAAACACAGAAGGAAACACCGAAGCATGGCAAGAAATTTCAATTTCAGTGCGGGCCCGGCAATGCTGCCGACAGCGGTCATAGAGCGTGCCCGCGAAGAGATGCTGGACTGGAACGGTTCAGGTATGTCCGTAATGGAAATGAGCCACAGGGGCAAAGAGTTTGTCTCTATCGCGGAAAAAGCCGAAGCGGATCTGCGGGAGATACTCTCCATCCCTGAAAACTACAAGGTTCTTTTCCTGCAGGGCGGCGCTTCCAGCCAGTTTGCGATGATTCCGCTCAACCTGCTGAGGGGAAAAACAAATGCAGACTATATCAATACCGGGATGTGGTCGAAAAAAGCTATTGCCGAAGCAAAGCGCTTCTGCGACGTACATCTTGCAGGTGACACATCCGACAATAATTTCACATCGGTTCCTGACGAGGACGCTCTCGAACTCAATGCTGAAGCTGCATATGTTCACTATACGCCCAATGAAACCATAGGCGGCGTTGAGTTTGGCTACATCCCGGAAACCGGCGACGCTCCTCTTGTTGCGGATATGTCGTCCACCATCCTCTCCCGACCGATAGATGTCTCCAGATTCGGTCTGATTTACGCGGGCGCACAGAAAAATATCGGTCCTTCAGGATTAACCATCGTCATTCTCAGAGAAGACCTTATCGGAAATCCCGCTGACGGCATACCGACCATGTTTGATTATGCAACTCATGCCAATGCCGATTCGATGTACAATACCCCCCCTACCTACAACTGGTATATCGCAGGACTGGTCTTTGAATGGATCAAGGATCAGGGCGGTCTTTCGTCAATCGCGGAAGTCAACCAGCGCAAAGCGGCCAAACTCTATACCGTAATCGACAATTCCGGATTTTATGCCAACCCTGTTGCCGAGAATGCCCGTTCATGGATGAATATTCCTTTCACTCTCGCTGATCCGGGTCTTGACGCTGAATTCCTCTCAGGTGCCACGAAACGCGGACTGCTGACGCTTAAAGGACACCGTTCCGTCGGCGGAATGCGTGCAAGCATTTATAACGCCATGCCGGAGGAAGGGGTCGACACACTGATCTCTTACATGCAGGAATTCGAAAAACAACACGGTTAACCTTATCACGTCATGTTCAAGATTTTAACGTTAAACAACATCTCTGTCACCGGTCTGGACCGGTTGCCCCGTGACAACTACGAAATCGCTTCAGAGATAGGACACCCTGACGCCATTCTCCTCCGTTCATTCAAAATGCAGGATATGGAGATCCCGGATACCCTGAAAGCTGTTGGCCGGGCAGGAGCAGGGGTCAACAACATCCCTGTCGAAAAGATGACCGCGATGGGAATACCGGTATTCAACACCCCCGGCGCGAACGCAAATGCCGTAAAGGAACTGGTCATAGCCGCCATGCTGATGGCAAGCCGTAATCTTACCCAGGCATGGGAATACGCCCGCAACCTTGAGGGAGATGACGCTGCCATCGCAAAAGCTGTTGAGGCTGGAAAGAAAAAATACGTCGGAACAGAACTGCCGGGAAAAACACTCGGGGTCATAGGACTCGGGGCAATCGGCGGGCAGATTGCCAATGCGGTTATTGCACTTGGAATGAACGTCATCGGCTACGACCCTACCGTTACGATTCAACACGCATGGAAGCTCTCTGCCGAAGTCGAACGGGCACTCAGTTTTGAAGAACTCCTTTCTGAAGCTGACTACATCACCTTCCATGTCCCCCTCATCGACGCAACCAGAAACATGCTGAATGCCGAAAGCATTAAGCATATGAAAAAAAACGCCATTGTGCTCAACTTTGCGCGCGGCGGTATTGTCGATGATGCCGCGATTATCAAGGCTCTCGATGAAGAGAACCTGTACGCTTACATTAATGACTTCCCGACAAACGAGAACAAAAACCACCCTCGTGTTGTTTCCCTTCCTCATCTCGGAGCGTCACCACTTGAGGCTGAAGACAATTGCGCCGTCATGGTTGCCGACCAGGTTCGGGACTACCTTGAAAACGGCAACATCACCAACTCGGTCAATTTCCCTGAAATGAAGATGCCCCGGGCCGGCGCGTCAAGAATTGCCATCTCCAACTCGAATGTCCCCAAAATGGTTGGCCAGATCACCTCGGTACTTGCGGACTCCGGAATCAATATTGTCGATATGCTTAACAAGTCACGCGGGGATATCGCCTATAACCTGCTCGATCTCGGGACCGAAGTGGGTAAAGATATTGCGGATAAAATCAAAAAAATCGAAGGGGTTCTGGCTGTACGCATCATGTAAGTTGGATTGATTGTTCATTTGTTTATTCGTTGAGTTGTTGAATTGTTACAATCGCCGGATAGCTCGTTAGCTTGTCAGCCGAATGGCAGGAACACAAGACAGGAAAACACAGTAAATCAGGAAAGAACTGTCTATGACGCATACCCCTATTCCTATGCAGGAGATTACGCATATCCTGCTTGACATGGACGGCACCTTGCTTGACCTGTATTTTGATGACTATTTCTGGGGCCAACATGTACCTGAAAAATATGCCGAAAAACATAACCTCTCGCTGGGCGGAGCCAGAGAAACGTTATTGGCCAAGTACAAATCCCACGAAAAAACACTCAACTGGTGTGATATCGACTTCTGGTCCAGGGAACTCCACCTTGATATTCCTGCCCTCAAAGAGCAGATACGTCACCTTATCGATGTGCACCCTCACGTCATTGAATTTCTCGAACTGATGCGCAAACAGGACAAAAAGATCTTTCTTCTCACCAACGCGCATTTCAAAACGGTCGATATAAAATTCAGGAAAACGCAGATAGGCGAACATTTCGATGAGGTGCTGAGTTCCTTTCACGTGGGGCATCCTAAAGAGGATATAGAATTCTGGCACAAGGCGGAGAACGCTCTCGGGTTTGACAAGGAGCATTCTCTCTTTATCGATGATACGGAGGATGTACTGAAAACAGCACAGGAATTCGGCATACAACACCTGCTGTTCAAAGCAAAAGCCAGCTCAAAGAGCGACCCGAAAAAGACCGAACACTTCCCTGTTATCCACGATTTCAGGGAGTTGATGGAAGAAAATTGTTGAACTGTTGAGTTGTTGTAGGGGCGCCCCCCCCTACAATATCTTGACAACAAAATAGACCCCTGTCATAATCATGATAAGGCTGGCTAGTTTGTAGAGTTTCTCGCGGGCTTTTTCACCAATGTAATTGATCACCCTGCCGACAAGCAGGAGTGCCGGTGCAGTACCGAGACCGAAGAAAAGCAGCATGAAAGCTCCCTGAAGCATTCCTGCCAGATGGTTATCCGCTTCCATGGAAGCCCTTCCTGCTGCAAGAAGAGCCGTGTATGTCAATCCGCAGGGAAGAAACCCGAGAACTATACCCATGGGATAGTAGGTTCCGACCGTACGAGGGCCTTTGAACAGTTCCATGGTTTTCTGGATAATCGAGGAGAGCCAGGTACTGTTTCCGGTAGTTTTTCTGAGGGGCACCCAGCCCCCGATAGCGATTCCCATAATGATAATCGAAATCCCTGCCGCGACCATGATGATCGCCTGTATTTTTTCGATCGACGCCGTCAGCACCAGAAATGAACCGGTCAGCCCGACAACCGCACCCATAAACACATAGGTAGTGATTCTGCCGAGATTGTAAAGAATATGATGCAGATAACGCCGTTTCTGCTCTCCGAGAGAGTACGCCGCGACTACCGGGCCGCACATGCCAATGCAGTGACCGAAGCCTCCGGCAAGACCTGTCAGCAACATGACAATCAAGACACTTTCCATCAATTGTTTTGCTCTTTTTTCTCGTTACGGGAGCCTGAATTTTTGCTTTTCTCATCATCATCATCATCAAGCATGCGGTATTTCGGTGCTTCGGGGTCTTCGAACTGCCCGCTTTTCACTGCCCAGACAAACAGAAGCCACGCCGCAAAACCCAGAAAAAACACGATAAATATCAGGAAATAGGTGCTGTACATAAAGAAAAGTCAAAATTCAAAAGGTAAAAGTCAAAAGGCCGGATGGGTTGAAAGAGGTGTTGATTTGTTGAACTGTTGAATCGTTGAATCGTTGAATTGTTGAGACAAAACGTCTCTTGTCACTCGTCTCTCACCTCTCGTTTCTCGTTTCTTGTTTCTCGTCTCTCTTCCTAAAACTTCCTCAACCGCAGTGCATTACCCACTACAACCAGCGAACTGCAAGCCATCAGCAGAGCTGAAAGTATCGGGTGAAGAAAACCGCCAACCGCTAACGGCAAAGCAATAAGGTTATAGGAAAACGCCCAGAACAAGTTCTGCCGGATAATGGTGAAACATCGCTTGGATCCTTTGACAAGCAACGCGATACGGTGGAGATTGTCCTGCATGATCACAACTCCCGCGCTTTCCATAGCGATATCACTGGCATGGCCGAATGAAACCCCGGTATCGGCTTCGGTAAGAGCAGGCGCGTCATTGATTCCGTCCCCAACCATCATAACAACCCTGCCATCCAACTTCAGCGACTTGATGACCTCCGCCTTCTCAACAGGATCCAACCCGGCGTCGAGATTTTTGATGCCGCATCTATCCGCGACATATTCGGCCACATTGAGAACATCACCCGTAAGCATTCTTGTCTTTATTCCGGCCCTGTTCAATTCACCGATCATTCCGGCAGCATCTTCACGAACATCGTCAATCAGACCGATAACTCCCGATATTTTCTTATCAATGGCCAGAAACACAGTGGTTTTTCCACTCCGGGTCAGTTTTTCATAGATCGCTTCAACACGGGATGAAAGCAGGACGTTGTTTTCAAGCATAAACTGCCGATTCCCCGCGACACAGCTTTTCCCCTCGACCTGTCCACCGACCCCCCTG
>JAPHUN010000028.1 GCA_026193435.1 Chlorobium sp. | reverse complement strand
TTTGACGGCTTTGGTATAATTCTGTTCGACTCCGTCACCATTGGCGTAGATGAATCCCAGTTTTAATTGATGCTCTTCGTTGCCCTGTGAGGCATCTGAAAGAAGGGTTTTGAATTCCGCTGTTTTTTCAAGAGAGGATGCCGCAAAAGAAGGCAGGGTAAGTATGGTTAGAAAGAGAGCAGAAAGTATGGTTTTTTTCAGCATGATTCTCCAGTTGGCCGGGAAATTATATGGGGCTCAGGTTCTCTTCACTATGATAATAAAGAAATTCTGCCCCTCAGAGTCAAACCATTGACACGTTGTCATTATCTGATTTCAGCTGCAGAGGATGAGTGAATCAGGATCCGGTGAATTTTCTCTGAAATAAGATACCGGGCGGTGACCGCGTCAAGTCGGTTTCGGAAAGAAGGGAGTGGAAACACACGTCAACCCGGGCGAGATCTGATCGCTCTTGCAGCAGAAGTTTTTTCAGGCTATATCGATAAGAACGATTCCGGTTATCTTTTTCTACTGGACCGTGACAGGATCGCCGATTGTAACCCAGTTAAAGAGCTTTTTCGCGTCGGTCATAAGGAGCCGGATGCAGCCGTGCGAGGCCGGGTAGCCGGGAAGTGACTGTTCGTGTATGAAGTAGCCTCCGCTGTAGTTGATGGAATAAGGCATAGGCGCGTTGTGGTATTTGATGGATCGCTTGTACCGTTGCTTGTAGTTGACAAAGAATTTGCCGGGCCAGGTGGGACGTGACTTCTTGCCGCTGGAAACCGGGCCCCAGAAGAGCAGCTTTCCGTCTTCGTAAGCTCCGAAATACTGCTGATCGAGGTAAACCCTGATCTCTCTTTCTCCCCGGCTGTCATCGAGCACTTGCGGAATCGGGACGTATGCCGAGGCTTTTTCAATATCCACCGGAAACAGCACGGTCTTTCCGGCGGGAATATGACGACGATCATAACGGTTCACTTTCATGAAGAGCGCCTGACAGACGGAGTCCTGCCCGCAAAATCTGGCAAGAGACTCCTTTTTTTTCAGCTTCATGATCGCAAACCCTTCGGGAACCTCTGTCGTTGCGTTTGAAACGGGATGTTGCGGTGCAACAGGATTGACAGAGGAGCTGTTCTGTGAAATGGGCAGGTTGCTGCTCGCGCTGTCAGAAAGCATGGCGTTCTCGGTAGGCCGCGATCCTGCCAGCAGGAATGCTGTTTCATCGGGAACGGAGAGCGTTGAGCTGACAAGCAACAGAAAACAGGTGATCATAGCGGGCATTGTTGAATGGCGTTTACAGTTTGTGTCGCTTCGTGAAGATGTTTTTTCTGATAGAAGCATATTAGTTACAACGCTGAAAAGCGTTTGTTTGTTTACCTGAAAATCCGTGTATGTTTATGAAAGAAACCGGTGTTCCCGCAGACCGATAAACGTTTTTATGGTTTTCCCTGTTACTGATTATGATTCTTTTATTCATGGGGATAGACTTTTTTTAAAAAAATTCAATAAACAGGAGATCAGATGGATTGGAAAGAGGCGCTTCAAAAAGAAATGGCCGGTGCCTATCGGGCGACCGAAAAGCTCATGGAGCTGGTGAGTGAAGAGATGCTGGCCTGGAAACCCGCTGAGGGTGAAAACTGGATGACCATGGGACAGTTGCTCCATCATATTGGCACCGGATGCGGGGGTGGATTCAGGGGTTTTGTGACCGGAGACTGGGGTTTCCCTGAAGGGATGGATACTTCGAAGATGAAACACGAAGACGTCACCCCGCCGGCAGATCGTTTACCATCGGTTTCTACAATGGACGAGGCAAAAAACATGCTGCAGAAGGATAAAGAACTGGCTGAAGAGATGCTTGCGCAATGCATGGAAGAGGAGTTGTCCGACAAGATCGTGCCTGCGCCGTGGGATCCGTCTTCGGCTGTTCTTGGTCAGAGACTGCTTCAGTCAATAGAGCACCTCAAGTCACATAAAAGTCAGCTTTACTATTATATTAAGCTGAGCGGAGCCAAGGTCGGTACCCCTCAGTTATGGGGTATGGGATGAGTACGATAGAGTTTTCAGCAGAAAAGGAGGGGCAGTGAAAAGAGTATTCAAGAAGCCTGGAATCGTTATCGGTATTTTCCTTGTGACAGTTTCATTGCTCTTGCTCTCATTGTTCTGGTATAACAGCAGGGAGGTTGCCAATTGGCTCAACAATCCCCGCCCGCGCGGACAATTGATCAGCATTGGTTCGCATAAGCTCTATACTACTGTAAAGGGGGAGGGTTCGCCGACAGTCATTCTATTGCCGGGCATGAACGCTTTTTCCTGGGGCTGGTGGGGAATTCAGGATGAGATTTCAAGAACCACCATGGTTATCACCTATGATCGCGCCGGATATGGTTGGAGCGAAGCAGCTCCTGAACAATATTCAAGCAAGCAGATCGTGACCGAACTGCACACGCTGCTGCAGCGTTTGCAGATTGATCCGCCCTACATTCTTGTGGGTGCCTCTATGGGAGGGATCTATGCAATGC
>JAPHUN010000136.1 GCA_026193435.1 Chlorobium sp. | reverse complement strand
TGACTTTTCATAAACGCTTCGTTCAATTTAAGAGACCGCTCTTCCAGAACACCTTCGATTACCTCAACTCCTGCGTCCAGCAACTTCTGTATCCCTCTTCCGGCAACCATTCTATGCGGATCCCTGCATGCCACAACCACTCTCGAAATGTTTTTCTGGATGATAAGGTCGCTGCAGGGCGGGGTCTTTCCGTGATGCGAACACGGTTCCAGATTCACATACAACGTCGATTCACGAAGCTGCTCTGAGTCCTTAACAGACGCAATGGCATTCACCTCTGCATGAGGCCCCCCATACCGTTCATGATAGCCCTCTCCGATGATCTGCCCGTCAAGAACAAGAACGGAGCCGACCATTGGATTGGGGCTGACATAACCGGCACCTTTTCCGGCAAGCTCAAGACAGCGCGACATGTAACGCTCGTGCTGCCTGAACTCATTGGTATCTTCAACAGTCATGATTATCAGACAAGAGCATTACGGATTTTCCGGATGTATCTGTACCAGTATCACACCTGAAAGCCGGATCAGATCGGATATGTGGTCTATCTTATAGGGCTTGTCGTAGTAGATAGTTTTAATGCCGACATTTATCAGCACTTTAAGGCAATGAATGCAAGGACTGGCGGTAATGTATATATCAGCATCCTTGATTGACACGCCATGTTTTGCCGCCTGCGCTATCGCGTTGATCTCTGCGTGTATGGTATTGACGCAATTCTCCTCAACCGTTCCGTCCGGGTGTTTGCTGCTATAGATCCTGCAGGTGGTTTCATTGCAGTGAGGAAGTCCTGAAGGAGCACCATTGTAACCGGTCGAAAGAATGTTATTGTCACGGACGAGTACCGCGCCGATATGCCCTCTGGTGCAGGTAGCCCTCCGCGAAATCAGATGGGCCACACTCATAAAATACTCATGCCAACCGAGCCGTGACTCTCCGCCATCAGCACACTCTTCACCGTGACGCCGACAACAGTCGTCTTGTTGAATATCTTCAGGCATAGGAAGGTTTTTAATACATTGATAGTAGTGACGAGTTGAAACTGTTAAAGAAGATAAAGAAAAAGAATACCCGGAAACAAAGATCAGCGATGCTTCGCAACTATTTTACGCTCTACCACCTCGCCCGCGAACTTCATGAACTGGTCGCAGGAGGTTATGTTTTCGAGGTCTATTCGCAACAGAAAAGCGAAATCACCATAAGCCTGATAACCAACGAGGGAAACCATCTGCAACTCATCGTAGTCACCGGTCATCCAAGGCTCTGCGTCTATACCCGAGAAGGCCTGCAACGAAAGCGGCGAAATACTGCCGGTCTGATGTCGGAGCTCAATGAAAAAAAGGTTGCGGGCATCACCATAGATCCGTGTGACAGGATTATCAGAATTGAAACCGAAGACAACTACGCCATTGTGCTTCAACTGTTCAGCGCAAAAACAAATATCTTTCTGGAGCACAACGGAACTCTTGCAAGCAGTTTCAAAAAAGGGATAGCTCGTTCAGGTTCCGGCAGTCAGGAAGCCATCCTTCGACCGGATATTCTGCGTACTCTCGAAAGGATGGTTCAAAACCGCCGTCACTTCATTGAGCTCTTTTCCGGAACAGATCGAAAAGACACAGAAATACCCGTGCAACTACTCCCCGGTTTTGATCGTGGGCTCATAAAAGAACTGCTCGGGCGATGCGGGAAAAATCGTTCTCCGGAAACTATACACGAACAACTCTCCACGCTCTTTTACGAACTCATTGATCCCTGCCCGTCAGTACTTTCCACAAATGAAAACGGCCCGCTCTTCTCGATACTGCAGCAAGAAGAAAAAGAGAGCGTAGAATTTGACAGCGTTATTGAAGGATTGAACTTCTATAGCTCGGAAACAAGACAACACCGTAAAACCGTTGAGCTTGTCCATCAGATTGAAGGGAAACTGCTTCAAAAAAGAAAAAAAATCGACAGTGAACTACAGCACTTTCAACCCGATTTGCTTCAGCGGCAGTTTGATGCATATCAACGATACGGGCACCTTCTCATGGCGAATCTCTCCCTGGCTGACTGCAGGAGAGAGAGTATAACAGTTCCCGATATTTTTGATCCTTCAGCCCTCCCCGTAACCATAGCCCTCAAGCCGGAACTCAACCTGCAGGAAAACGCGGCTCTCTGGTTCCGGAAAGCATCCAGAACACGAGAAAAACTTCAAGGCGGCAGTCGAAGAATAGCCGCTGTTGCAGAAGAGAAGCAGACACTTGAACAGCTCATTACAGAACTCGGCAAACTGGCAAAACCCTCGGAAGTTACACGCTTTGAAAAAAACAACAGCGCTCTACTGAAAAAACTCGGATGTGAAAGTACTTCAGGAAAAGCCGGAAAGAGACTGCCGTTCCGCAGCTTTGAGCTTTCTGAAAAAGCGGCTCTGTACGTCGGCAAAAAC
>JAPHUN010000103.1 GCA_026193435.1 Chlorobium sp. | reverse complement strand
TATACGAAGCATTAACAAGTTTATACCATCTACGGCCGCTACGGGGGCTTCCCGACAGGCGAATCATCGGCGCTCATCAAGGCGTCCGGCAATACATTCAATGAAGTAATTGCTATATTAACGACAGAGCGTGAGGCTGACAGTAATAACTTATTTCTCATGATAACACATCTCGTTCCGGTAGTATTCAGCATATCAGAAGCCTTTGATATCGAACGACTTACTGAAAACCCAGACATTTCTTTTTCTTTCAAAGCGCAACCGCAGAAGAAAGAGCCCTTACACCTCTACGATACCTTTGACTGGAGAGCATGGAATAACAATACCGCCATCATCCTGAGCCGCAACCAACTGAACCTCATTGCTGTCGACAACGGAAAAAAAGTCAGTTCAGTTGGTTTTCGAAGAACTCCGCAGAGCTTTTTCCCGGCAGAGATTCCTGATGACAAAACAAGATCTTCCCTGCAGGCTTTTTCAAAACTAAGGGCCTTTCTCCGGTATGGAACGGTCAGTACCCTGAATCAGTCCATGCGTGTGCTGGACCGGAACATGAAAACCGTCGCGACCATCGAACTTCGTTCAATCCTGCCTTCATCCGCACAGGAAGAAAAACGATTTGTCACACTTACGCCCGTAAGAGGTTTTCATAAAGAATTCGAGAAACTCACCCGTCACATTCTTACAAATTCTTACGCCGGGAAAACAACGTACAGGAACTTCTTTACGGCCCTGTATGACGCCCTCTCCTGCAAACCTGGAATCAATGCGTCAAAAGCCCCTGTCAAACTACATCCTGATAACACCATACTGGATTCAGCCCGTGAACTGCTGCTTTCAACACTTGCAGTCATTCATGCAAATGAAACATGGATACCAAAAAATATCGATACGGAGTTTCTGCACGACTACCGTGTAGCGATCAGAAGAACACGCTCTATTCTTGCCCGTCTGCAAGGCATTCTGCCTCCTGAAGAACTTTTCACCTACAAGCAGGCATTCAGGGAACTCGGACGAAGGACAAACGATCTTCGGGATCAGGACGTCTACCTGCTTGAAGCTAATCGCTTCCGGGAGCTTCTTCCGCCCGCTATGCGCAACTCCCTGAACCTTTTTTTCACTGATCTCCGAAATCGCCATAAAAAAGAGTTGCGTTCTTTCTCAAGGCACATTGCCTCCGAAAAACACAAACGATTTCTACAGGAATGGGAATCATTTCTCAGAAGTGCCCCCCCGTCTGATCCGGACAGCACCCCGGACGCCCGGCGCATAACGTCTGACGTCGCTGTAGCATCTATAAGAAAAGCATGGAAAAAAGTACTCCGGCACGGCAGAACCACCAGCCCTGAGGCCACAGACACTGAGCTGCACGCGTTACGTCTCGACTGTAAAAAGCTTCGCTATCTCCTGGAGTTTTACTCGTCTCTTTTTCCCCGGAAAACACTTCGCCAGGTTGTTCGACAGCTGAAAAACCTGCAGGATAATCTCGGCCTGTTCGTCGATCTCTCGGTTCAGCAGGACTATCTTACGACGTATCTTTCATCTCTGGAACGCGGGGAAGAGGTGCTTCCGCTGGCCGCGTCTATCGGAGGCCTGGTAACAGCGCTCCATCATAAACGGGAAGCCGTACGCAAGGAGTTTCATCACAGATTCGAAAAATTTGACCGAACAGAAACAGAAACCATGTTCAACGAGCTCTTCAAACATTACCGTCAACCATGAAAACCATTGCGCTCTACAGCATCAAGGGAGGCGTTGGAAAAACTGCTTCCGCAGTCAACCTGGCCTACCTTTCATCACTGATGGCACCGCCCACGCTGATCTGCGATCTCGATCCTCAGGGTGCAAGCTCCTTCTACTTCCGTATCGTTGCCGACAAAAAATACAGCAGCAAAAAATTTCTCAAGGGAAACAAAAAAATATATAACAATATCAAGGGGACGGATTTTGACAATCTCGATCTTCTCCCTGCAGATTTTTCCTACAGAAACCTTGACCTTGAACTGCTGGAAGAAAAAAAACCTCAGAAAAAACTTAAAAACAATATTCAGGAACTGAATACCGAATACCCGTATATCTTTTTTGACTGCCCCCCCAACCTCACGCTGCTCTCTGAAAGTGTATTTGCCGCATCAGACGTCATTCTCGTACCGTTGATCCCTACCACGCTCTCACTTCGCACCTTTGGACAACTGCTTGAATTCTTTAAGGAAAACAAGCTTGATACCGGCAAAATCAGAGGATTTTTCACCATGTTCGAGCGTCGTAAAGCGATGCATCGTCAGATTGTCGAGGAATACGGGGGGAAAAAACGTTTTCTCAGTCAGATCATTCCCTATAACTCGGAGGTTGAAAAAATGGGTATCTACCGGGCGCCCCTCAATGCCGTCCGACCATACGCCCCGGCATCCCTGGCGTATAAAAAGTTATGGGAGGAACTGATGCATGAGATAGCATAGCCGGTTAATTGCACTGACAGGATTTGTATTCATTGAACTTTTTCTATACATTTATCACCCTGTATCAAGGGCGAAGTGGCCGAGTGGCTAGGCAGAGGTCTGCAAAACCTTCTACAGCGGTTCGAATCCGCTCTTCGCCTCAGCAAAAAGAGGCTGTCTTAAAAGGGCAGCCTCTCGTATTTTGAGCAGAAAATAGTTACCAGCATCCCTCCTGACTGTCATCCCCGGGCTTGACCCGTGAAATCAGGGTTCGTATTTCACAGATCTTACACGAGAATCCATCGCCTTTATTTCGAGGCAAGTGAAGCAGCTTCAAAAAATCCAGAACTCTTTTTAATCTTCTTTTTGACTTTTGACTTTTCACCTTTGACTTTCTTCGTTGATGAATGACGGATCACCCCGTGTAACTAACATGAAGAGTACACAGGGCGGCATAATCGTCGATCCCACTCCTGCCGACCCTTATTTCAGAGTAGACGCCAGCGTTTTCTGCCGCAGAACAGGCTGCTGACGCAACAAACATTTGCAAAGCTTGCAAAGTATTGTTAAATATTTTTTTGCAGAAAATTCAGGTCTGATTCTGACAGTAGTATACCGAACCCTGATTCTACACCCCCATGAAAACCGCAGGGTATGAGCAACGCTCTATTATTTCAAAGCTTAAACCCGGAACTCTATGGGCCTCATTTATTCCGACTTCCAGACACTTCCGGAACTTTTTTCCCATGTATTTCGCCGTTACAGGGGTCAGAAAAACGCTTTCCCTGTTTCACGCAAGGTCAACGGCGCCTATGAGCCCATCTCTTACGACTCTCTCAGTGACGATGTCTCATCGCTTGCCGCATTCCTGAAACACAAGGGAATCGAAGCCGGAGATCGCGTTGCCATTCTCTCGGAAAACCGTCCGGGGTGGTATCTTGCAGACATGGCTGTTCTTACTATAGGCGCCATAGATGTCCCGCTCTACCCTTCACTGCCGCCCAACCAGATAGAATATATCCTCAAGGATTCCGGGTCAAAAGCCATTGTGGTATCCAACATGCTCCAGTTAGGCAAGATTCTTTCCATATGGCAAAATCTTACCGATCTTGAATTTCTTGTCGTTCTTAACCGGCTCGATGAAACTGTCGAGGGTGCCACAGAACTTTCCGAAGCCAAGAAAGCCGGTCGTGAAATCCTTGAAAACTCACCGGATTATGTGAGTTACACAATGATCAAGCCCGACGATACCGCGACGATCATTTATACATCAGGGACTACCGGCCTTCCGAAAGGCGTCATGCTCACACACCGTAATATCTGTGAAAATGTCCGATCATGCTCTTCTATCCTCCGGATCGATGAGACAGACAGAAGCCTTTCTTTCCTGCCGCTTTCGCACGCCTATGAGAGAACCGGAGGTTACTACCTTCTCTTTGCATGCGGTGCCCAAATCTACCTCGCGGAAAGCATTGAAACCGTCTCACTGAACATTACCGAGACAAAACCCACCATTATCTTCACGGTTCCAAGACTGTTCGACCGGATCAGAACGAATATTCTGAAACAGGTCAAGACACAAAGCCCGACAAAACAAAAAATCTTTAGCTGGGCACGCGCTACCGGAATCGAGTACCATAAACAACTCCAGAAAGGAAAACCCTCTATGCTGCTCGCGGTGAAACACGGTATTGCGGATAAACTTGTGTACAAAAAAATCCAGGAAAGATTCGGAGGACACCTTCGATACTTTGTTTCAGGCGGAGCCGCTCTGCCCCGGAAAACAGGAGAATTTTTCCAGGCTTTCGACATAACCATACTTGAAGGGTACGGACTTACCGAAACGTCCCCGGTAACAAATGTAAATCGCCCTGAAAAAGTGAAATTCGGCACTGTCGGGCCGGTTCTGGATAATGTCACCGTAAAAATCGCGAGCGACGGCGAAGTGCTGTTCCGGGGACCGAATATCATGAAAGGCTACTGGAACGATGAAAGCGCGACCAACGAGGTCATCCATGACGGCTGGTTCCATACCGGAGATATCGGGGAACTCGATGAAGATGGTTATCTGAGGATTACGGACAGAAAAAAGCATATCATAGTAACCTCCGGCGGAAAAAATATCGCGCCTCTTCCCATCGAAGAACTGATTGCCGAAGACCCGTATGTCGATCAGGTAATGGTTATCGGCGAAAAAAGACCGTTCCTGGTAGCACTTATTGTTCCTGTTTTTTCAGAACTGGCATCGTTCGCGGATGATCGGCAGATCACCTGCAAAACAAGAGAATCTCTTCTTGGAAATTCAGAGGTTCAGAAAATCTATGAATCGCTTTTACGCACCATATCGAGACAACTTGCCACACATGAAAAGGTCAGGAAGTTCATTCTCTTACCTGAACCGTTTTCGATTGAAAACGGCTATCTGACACCGACGCTCAAGCTGAAACGAAAAACAATAAGCAAGGCCTTCGAAAAGGATATCAATGAGCTCTACAAGTCAATGAATTCGCTCTATAACTCGGATTAGCCTGTCAGCTCCAGCCATTTCAGCGTCTCACTCACGAATTCTGTAACAGGGTGAGGAAGCCTGGCCTGCGAGTCGCTCCACCAACCCTTCCTCTTCAAGCTCTGCAAGAGCTTGGGTGACCGGCTCACCGTATCGCCCGATCAATGTTTCAAGACAAAGCATGTCAACGGCAAGCAGCTCCTTGATAATTCTTCCCCTGTACCACCGCTTTGAACCTTTGAATGACGACTGTCGGTTACGAGGACGTATTCCTGTTTTTCTTCCGGTCAGATGAAGCGCGCCATAGTCCATAAGAGCATTGTGCCATTCACGGCTTCTGCCCTCGGGCAGCATTTCTTCAGCGAGAGAAAGCAACTCGCCCGGTCGAATGTTTTCCGGTAACCCGAGTTCGTGGATAAATATTCTTCTGATATTGGTATCGACAGTCGCGATATCAAGATTATCCGCAAAGATCGGTATGGAACGGGAGGTATAGGCGCCTATACCGGGCAATTCAATCAGCTTTCCCTGAGATGACGGTACAACCCCGTCGTGTTCTTTGAGGATAGTCATCGCGCAACGATGAAGACGCTGCCCCCTTGCATTATAGCCAAGACCGCTCCATGATGCCAGAACATCTTTCAGAGACGCCTCCACAAGCGAAGGGATATCGGGAAACCGCTCCATCCATGCAAGATACTTCCCGACAACCCGCTCCGCCTGAGTCTGCTGCAGCATCACCTCACTTATGAGAACAGCATAACGATCTACGGTTTCCCTCCAGGGAAACTGCCGTTTGTTGTCACGATAGAAGGCAAAAACCCTCTCCTGCAGACGCGCAATCTTTTCGCTCTCACACCGCACAACACGCTCCTTCTTGTCATCAGTCCTCAACACGGGCAGACACAGGGGTCTGCCCCTACACGCTCATCACTCAGCAAGCAGTAACCAGTAGGCAGCTTAACAGCCCTCATTCCTCAGCACTTTGAACTTAGAACTCAGAACTTAGAACTCCCCACTCCCTCTTCCCTCCTAACCCCTAACACATAGCACCTAACACACTTTTCACTCATTGCTCATTGCTCATCACTAATCCTTCCCCCTTCGGCTGCATTAAAAAAGCCTGACCGATGCCAGGCTTTTTCATGACGAATCACTTCACCGCAGAGCAGAAACTGCGGATTTCAGCGCCTTCCTATTTGGATGGAGTGAAAACCTTGCGCTCTTTGACTTTCAAGGCTGCTTTACCGGTACGTTTTCTGAGATAGGAGAGTTTTGCTCGACGGGTTTTTCCTTTTCTCAATACCGTTATGCTTTCGATGTTCGGTGAGCACAAAGGAATGATGCGCTCGACACCGACACCATTGGAAATTTTCCTGATCGTAATGGTTTTTGAGGTCCCCATGCCTTTGTCACTGATAATAACACCCTCGAAAGCCTGCAAACGCTCTTTTTCGCCCTCGATAACTTTCAGCTGCAATTTCACTGTATCGCCCGGATGAATATCCGGCAAATCATTTCGTACCTGCGTTGCCTCTACCAACTGAATTAACTGATCCATGATATAAGTATATAAATATTAACGTTAGTTGTTCTTTAGCTCTTCAATACTATCACTGTCAAGCAGATCCGGGCGCCGTTTCAGTGTTCTCTCAAGGGCGTTGCGACTGCGCCACTCTTCTATTTTCTTATGATCGCCTGACATCAGAACCTCAGGGACTCGCATTCCCCTGAATTCTGCAGGACGGGTGTACCAGGCAGAATCCAGCATTCCTGTCTGAAACGAATCTGTCAGCGCCGACTCACTGTCACCCAGAACCCCGGGAATCAGACGGACAACCGCATCCATCAAAAGCAGCGCCGGGATTTCTCCCCCTGAAACCACTATATCACCTACGGACAATTCCATGGTGATCAGCTTTTTTCTGATTCTTTCATCAACGGCTTTATAATGCCCGCATAATATAATCAGATTTTTCAACCCTGAAAGCCTGTTTGCTGTCGGCTGATCAAGCTTTTCTCCATCAGGAGTCAGAAAAATCACCGCATCATATGACCGTTCAGCCAAAAGCCCTTCAATACACTCAAAAACCGGTTCAGGCCTGAGTATCATCCCTGCTCCACCGCCGAAAGGGGAATCATCCACCTGCTTGTAATTTCCAATCCCATAATCATGAAGATTATGCACCCGGATGTCAACAAGCTCTTTTTTCCCGGCTATGCCCAGCAGACCCTTTTCGAGTGGTGAATCAAAAAATCCGGGAATGACTGAAATGACATCTATACGCAACGTTTCCATCAGCAGAGCAATTCACCGGTTAAGCGTGTCACTAACTCTGGAAAAACAGCACAAGCCATCGTTCCGGAACTCGTAAAGCATCAATCACTTCAGGTATTCTATCACGATGTCAATGAAAGGCGCGAACCACTGTCAGAGAAACTCTTCAAACCGTTTCAGCACCATATACCCTTCATCAATAGAAATCTCCTCAACAAACTCTTCAACCGCCGGCACATAGACGACACGCCCGTCACAGCGTATTTCATACACATCATGTGCAGGCATACCCAGAACATCCTCTATGATGCCAAGCTCTTCATGACGCTCATTGAGCACTTTCAAGCCTCTCAGTTCATGCAGGTACGCCCTGTCGGGAGGCAGCTGGATCAATGCGTCAGAACGAACAAAAACACTGTGTCCTACGATTTCTTCAGCTTTCTCCCTGGTATCGATACCTGAAAAAAGAAGATAGGCAAAACCTTTTCGCAACGCTGCCTGACGGACTGTGCGACGAACAGCCTCCTCTTCCGATTTTCCGACATAGAAAATCTTTCTTTCAAGATAACTGTCAGGAAAATCCGTAACCGGCAGGATTTTCACCTCACCCCTCAAACCTTTCGGCTTAAGAATTTTTCCTGCCAGATAGAATTCCTCCTTCATACGTTCACTCAAGCACTCTCCTGCCCCTCGGCCTCAGCTGCTTTTTTTGCCTGACGGCGACGTGTTTTGATCGCAAGCCTTTTCTCGCGTCTTTCATTCTGGCGAGCCTGCCATTGTTCCATCTCAGCTGCAATTTCCTCTTCGCTGCGTCCTTTACGCTTCATATTCAGTTCATGAAGAAGACCTGTAGCGCGAATGAGACTATGCGCGGTCGTGGTCGGCTGCGCTCCAACACCAAGCCAGTAAGCCACACGTTCCTTATCCAGTGTAATTGCATGGGGCTTTGCGGTTGGCTGATAGTGGCCGATCACTTCCAGAAATTTCCCGTCTCTCGGCGCACGTGCGTCTGCTGCAACAATCTGGTAAACAGGCAATTTTTTTCTTCCTGCTCTTCTCAGTCTGATTTTAACCAATGCTTATAAATTTAGGTTAGTTATAAATACAAGGAATTATCGTTTCATAAGTTTTTCAAGAGGAAGATTCTGAGGAAGAATCTTGCGACCTGAATTTGTCATCTTGGTCACCGAACTCATCATCTTTTTCATCTCTTTGAACTGCTTGAGCAGCATATTAACATCCTGAACACGTGTTCCGCTTCCTTTGGCAATTCTCTGTCTGCGGCTTCCGTTAATAATTTCAGGGGTATTTCTCTCCGCTTTCGTCATGGAGGATATGATTGCTTCAATAGGCTTGAAATCGAGACCGTCAAGATCCTGCTTGGGGATCATTTTGTTCAGTCCGGGAACCATTTCCACAAGACCCTGTATCGAACCCATTTTCTTCAATTGCTGAAGCTGTTCAAAAAAATCATCCAGATCAAATTCATTTTTCAGCAGCCGTGACTGCATCTTTTGCGTTTTCTCGAGATCGAGCGTCTCCTGGGCTTTTTCAACGAAACCGACAATATCGCCCATGCCGAGAATTCTCTGGGCCATACGATCAGGGTAAAACAGATCAAGATCATCGACTTTCTCACCGACACTCATAAACTTGATCGGCTTGTCGACAACCTGCTTGATAGAGAGTGCCGATCCGCCACGCGCATCACCATCGAGTTTGGTCAATACCACACCGTCAAAATCAAGGCGCTCGTTAAACACCTTTGCTGTATTGACTGCCTCCTGACCGATCATTGCATCAACAACGAACAGCAGTTCTTCCGGCTTCAACTGATCTTTCAGCGCCTCTGCTTCCGCCATCATATTCTCATCGACCTGCAGGCGTCCGGCTGTATCGACAATAACCACGTCGTTTCCATTGTTTCTTGCAGATTCGACCGCGTCAAGCGCAACTTTAAGGGCGTCTTTGACTTCGAGAGAAAACACCGGAACCTCGATCTGCTCTCCCAGCGTTTTCAACTGTTCAACCGCAGCGGGGCGATAAATATCGGCAGCGACAAGCAATGGATGTTTACCATTTTTCTTCAATCGCTTTGCCAGCTTCGCGCAAAAAGTAGTCTTGCCCGAACCCTGCAAACCGGCAACCATAACCACAGAAGGCAGTTTATTCGTTGTGAGATTCAAAGGCTTATGCTCACCACCCATAATCTCGGTCAGCTCATCACTAACTATCTTGACTATCATCTGGGCAGGCGAAACACTTTTGACCACATCCTGACCCAACGCCCTGGACCTGACTTCGTCCACGAATTTCTTTGCGACCTTATAGTTGACATCAGCGCTTAAAAGAGCCCGTTTGATATCGCGCATGGCTATGCCGATATTCACTTCATTGATCGTCGCCTGTCCGGCAAGCTTTTTAAAAGAAGCCTCTAACTTGTCGCTTAAATTGTCAAACATTTCACAAGACTTTATGTGACTTGCAGAGTTAAAAATGAATAGCTTTGAGTATAACAAAAAAAGTGAAAAAATAAAAGGCATCACCCTCATCTACCATCCCGCGATGTTCTTATAATCCCCGCCTCTTTTATATATTCCAGCACTGAGCGCATCACTCCGATCCTCTCCCGACAAAGAAAACAAAATCAGTCGTTTGTGATCCGGCGACCGGCTCATTGCCTGCAGTGAGAATGCATAACCTGAACCAGGCATTTGAGGAAACGCTCAATTCAGGAATAAACCATATAATCAGAACCAGAGCAGAGCATATCATGAATATCGACACACTTTTTAACTCCTTCAGAAAAAAAAAGATAGCTGTTGTCGGCGATATTATGCTCGACAAGTATATTTTCGGACATGTATCACGCATCTCCCCAGAATACCCGGTACCTGTTGTTGATGTCACTCACGAAACTCTACGATTGGGAGGAGCAGCCAATGTAGCCATAAACGTTCATGCCATGGGAGCCTCAACCATGCTTCTCGGCATCACAGGGCGGGATGACAACGCGGAAGCCCTGAAAAGGCTTATGCACAAACACGGACTGGAATCCCCCCACCTTTTCCAGGACCCGTCAAGACCGACAACATGTAAAACCAGGATCCTCTCTCAAAACCACCATATTGCAAGAGTGGACAACGAAAGCCGCAAAGCGATTCCGGAGGATGCAGAGAACTTCATAGAAGAGCAGCTCAGAGAGGTGATCGACGAATTGGACGGCGTTGTGCTTCAGGACTATAACAAAGGAGTACTCACCCCCAGCCTGATAGAACGCATCATTTCCTTAGCCTCATCGCATGAGGTGCCGGTCTTCGTCGACCCGAAACTGGAGAGCTTTTTCAGCTATAGGGGCTGTACTGTTTTCAAACCAAACCTTGCCGAAACAGCATCTTCTCTCGGTATCACCCTGAAGAACACCGACAGGGATATCGAAGATGCCTGCAGAAAGCTGAAGGAAGTCCTGCAATGCGAGCATCTCGTCATCACAAGAAGCGAAAAGGGCATGACGACCTACAATGAGCGCTTTACCCATATTCCAGCCGCATCCCTGGATGTTGCCGATGTATCAGGCGCCGGAGATACGGTAATAGGGATCCTTTCCCTGGGAGTTGCCTCAGGGCTGGATATCGAAACAAGTGCTCAGGTGGCAAACCTTGCTGCAGGAACTGTTTGTCAGGAGGTGGGAGCGGTACCCGTGAACCTTGAAAAGCTCAGAAAAGCCTGCGTCAGTCACTTCAAGGATGGATAGCAGGATAGCTCAATGGCTGGTTGGCTCAATGGCTGGATAGCTGGCAAGACTTACTCGATAGAGATGTAATCGTCAACCTCTTCAGGATACGGCGGATTATAGCTTGTGTCGAAGGCAAGACTTCTGAGGTTCTGAAGGGAGTAGAACGGCACTTCGAACATTGCCGTATTGCTCATGGGAGGAGGAATATCCTTTCCGGGATCGACATACATGATAAACGTTATCCGAACGACATCATTTTCAATCGGCTCGAACACCCATCGCCCGTAGGTCTCCCTGATCCTGAAGTTTCCCGGCTTCACAGGAATATAATCAGGCTCCGATTTCATCGTTACGGCTATGCCGTTTTCTCCCTCCATATCAAGCCCCGTTCGCACGATCATCTCCCGTTTCGGGAAAGGCCATGGCGTATTGATAGCCTGATAGATAATATATTCGAGATTATCGCCCTTCTCGAGGATTTTTATGCTTGACAGTTGATGCACCCATCGCTTGTAACTTCCGGTATCATGAAAAAGACCGATTAACTTCCTGAGCGATACAGGAAACGCCACAACACCTTTGAAACCAAGAATATGCGAATCTTTCATTTTAGCCGAATACACAAGAATATCCTTATGTTCGACCCGAAACTCCCAACCACTTGCCCTTGCGCCCTCAATATCCATAATACCTGATTACCTGATTTTTGTTGACCCGGCAAATCCATCTCCTGTCCTGAGGATGAGAAACAGATCACCAATCACCTATTCAACAATAAACTCCTTGTAATTCCTGTCAATACCTTTCTCAGAAACCATAAACGGAACATCGATCGGTGTCCTGTACTTTTCCCGTTTGACCATCTCACGCATATTCTTCAAGGTATTGTAAGGCGTATCGATAACCGCGATATTTGCAAGCCATGAGGGAATCTCGCCACCGGGCTCAATATGCAGCCTGAACACAACCCTGCATTTGTTTTCTGAAAGCGGCATGATATTCCATGCTCCCTCGAGCTGGCGAACACGAACATAATCCTTGTTTTCAGGAAGCGCGTCGGGTACGGCCGTCATCTTTATGAACACTTCCGAGGTTGCTTCATCCCTGTAACCTTCCGAACGACTGATAATTTCACGGTCTGAAATAGGCCAGGGCGCCGAAATGCGCTGATAGACAATCCTTCCTTTTTCGCCGTCGATTTCCTCTACCACGTTCATTTCGTCAGTCTTCCAGATCCACTCGGTCGCCGCTTCCAGATCATAAAGCAGATGCAGTACGCTATGCTGGGGCGCATCTATTTCTGCAATACCGACAAAAGAGAGAAAATCGGATGTGGGCACCGGACAAGTATAGATCTTGAGCCAGTCTTTCTGCAAGCGCAACGAACAGGTATTGTTCTGTATTTTCTCAAGCAAGGACATAGACATAGGTATGGCGTTAGGTTTAAGTGGAATATATGCTTTTTCATCTTCAGTAATCTGCCGTGAAATGCTTAAGCAGCTTCACGACGCAAGTAATACCGGGCAAACTGCAGCATCTTGTCAGACTCATCGGCAAGAACCCTTATCTGCGCCTCTATGCCGAAAAGCTGGCGGGCAATACGTGATTTCACCGCCGTCAGCATAGCAGGCTTTTCACGCCTGAACACAGTCTCATCGAAAGGTATATCCTTTTCTGCAGATATTTTCCGCAAATAGCCTTCTGCCATTGCATCTTCTGAATATGCGCCGATAAACCTCTTTTCATCTTCACTGAATGTCCTTACCGTGCTTGATGGATCATCGATGACTCGCAACGCTGTTTCATCAAAAACCCCTTCTGTCAGCAATCTGCTGTAAAAATCATCAACAGGACGCTCAACAACCCAGAAATCAGGCACAATGCCTCCTGATTTAGAAAAAAGGCCTTCTTTTGGTCTGTATACCGTAACACCATCGACATCGCTGCCAACCTCTAAACTGCCGCTGTCCTTAAACAGTTTCTCTCCATCTCTCCCCTCTGCGCTGTCCTGATAATACTCTTCCCTCCCTTCGCTTCCCGGACTGAAATCCCGCTGTATTCTTCTGCCTGAAGGCGTATAATACCTCGCGATCGTCAAACGCAATGCCGATCCGTCGCCAAGATCAAACTGACGCTGAACAAGTCCCTTGCCGAAAGTCAGTTCTCCTGCTATCTTTGCCCGCCCGTTATCCTGAAGTGCACCGGCAAGAATCTCAGCAGCAGAAGCACTCCCCCTGTCAACAAGCACTATAACCTCACGTTTCTCGAAAACACCTCCGGAAGTCGACGTATAGCTCATTTCATCAATACCGCCATTCCTGCTCTTTGTATAGACTATAAGCTTTCCCTCCGGAAGTAACTCGTCAGCGATCTCTACCGCCTGATCGAGATACCCTCCCGGATTTCCCCGAACATCGATAATAAGTTTCCTCATACCCTGTTCAAGAAGTTTTTTCATCGCTTCTTTGAACTCGTCTGCCGTAGTTGCCACAAACCTGCTCATCCGGATATACCCTGTAAAGCTGTCGAGCATAAAAAAAGCATCCACACTATACGTAGGAATCTTGTCCCGGACAACTGCAACGGAAAAGGTCCTGGATGAATAGGGCCTGTAAATTTGAAGGTTCACAACAGAACCCTTTTTTCCGCGAAGCCGGCGGACAACCTCCATAGGGGAAATACCAACAGCGGAAAGCGTATCGATAGCGATGATCCTGTCACCCGGCATAATTCCTGCCGAACTACTTGGTCCGCTCGCCAGAGGAGTCACCACGAGAAGCGTATCATGAACAATATCGAATTCGATGCCTATGCCCTCAAAGTTGCCCTGAAATTCCGATTCCGAAAAGCTCACCTGTTCAGCGGTAAGATATGTCGTATGCGGATCAAGAGCCGCTGTCATGCCCTCGATCCCTGCATCGATCACACGCTGATCATCCACCTCATCAACGTATAGCGCTGAAATCATATTCAACACATCAAGCACCTTTTTCTGTTGACCGAAAACAGAACCTGAAGAATTATTTCGCGCCATATAACCGATAATGCCGCCCAGCAATAAACACGCAATAATCAGAAGTA
>JAPHUN010000157.1 GCA_026193435.1 Chlorobium sp. | reverse complement strand
TGAGGTTTGTGTCATGCAGATGGGCACAAGCGAATTTACCAACAAGATTCAACGATTTCTTGAGCTCTGAGTTTCGGCACTAATTGGCACAAGTCAGGAGCAATTTTCATTCGTAGGGGCAGGCCCCCGTGCCTGCCCGCCTTCTTTGCAGGGAACACAGTGACAAGAACAACTCCAGGCAAGAAAAGCCGTCACGATTTTTGCATCTCCTGGGAATAATTGTTGAATAGTGGAAAGGGCAACGGAACGACCCGACGCACCTGTCCGAATCCTGTTCCGGCGTCGCGCCACACTACCGGCGCTCATCCCGACTTGTCAGGACTCCGCTTCGGCTTGTGAGCATTCCTTAATCTTGAACAAAATACCTCACTTTTTGAGACACCATGAGTATATTTATTCAAAAGCTCCTATTCTGGCGTCAGCCAGACAAAAAATCGAACGATATATGAAATAGGGAGGTTCCGATTCATGAGCTTTTCTTATACACAAAAGAAATGAAGGGACATTATGAAATTAAAAGTAGTCGTACACGAAGCAGAAGAAGGGGGATACTGGGCTGAGGTGCCGTCCATTCCCGGTTGTACAACGCAAGGGGATACTTTTGATGAACTGTTGAGCAATATTTATGAAGCAGTTGAGGGTTGTCTATCTGTGGATATTCAGGATATTGCTGTATCAGATACAGATAAGGTAATGGAGATAGCAGTTTGAAAGCTGTCAGCGGTAAAAGACTTTGCCGTCTCCTTGAAACCAGGGGATGGGAGTTAAAACGAATCAATGGCAGCCATCACATTTATGTAAAAAAAGGAATAACTATTCGAATTTCTGTTCCGGTTCATGGCAACAAACCGCTCAAGATCGGTTTACTGAAATACCTGATGAAGGTTGCAGAAATTGATGACACCGAGTTGTAAGTTGCGTTCCTATAACTTGGCTTCACTCCTGGATTTTCAGGGAGCGTTGAACCAGAACTCCGCATAAAGTCATGCCCCCTGTGAAATAGATGCTCAGATTTCACGGGGTTGATCCGGCATCCATCTTCACCAACCTTTCTCCGAATCGAGCTTCACGACTTCTTCAATTCCTTGTCGAGGCGCTCTTATAAAAACATCTTGAGCAATGACTGTTAGGGCACGTCGCGCTCGTTGGCGAGAACCTTTAGGCTATTAAGCATCGGTTCAGGTAACCTGAGCCAAATGGTTTTCATGGTCAGTTCATCCTATATCATCAAGCCTCACACCGAGTTTGGATGCTATAGTGCTCAGAACGTCGAACGATCCCTTTCAATTTTTCACGGATCAAAGGGTCTCCGCTCTCCTCAAACGACAGGTTGAGCCTCGGAATTATTTACGTGCGCAGCTTCAGCATGGAGTTTCAAACCAAGCGCATCGATAACTTTAAGGATAGTATCAAAGCTTGGGGTACGTTCTCCGGAGAGCGCTTTGTAAAGACTTTCCCTCGATAAACCGGCGTCTCGTGCAACTTTTGACATCCCTTTAGCTCGTGCAATATCCCCCAGAGCTTTCGCTATAAACGCCGCGTCGCCATTTGCCTCCTCAAGGCAAGCTTCAAGGTACGCTCCCATTTCCTCAGGCGTGCGAAGATGTTCGGCGACATCGTATCGCGTAGTAATCGTTTTCGCCATAATTTACCCCTATAAATTCTGCGCAAGCCGTAAAGCGGTTTTGATATCCTTGGTCTGTGTGCGCTTGTCGCCACCGGCCAACAAAATCACCACCTCTCGTCCCTGCTTTTTGTAATACACCCGATAACCGGGGCCATAGTCAATCCGCAACTCTGAAAAACCTGCACCCACGGTCTTAACATCTCCAGGATTTCCAGCGCTTAGCCGTTCTATCCTGACCAGGATACGAGCGCACGCACCCGAACATCACGCAACCCATCAAGCCATTTAGCAAAATTTTCAGTCTTGCGAATTTCAACCATAGCAACAATGTAGCCAAAAGGCTACACATTATCAATATTAAATATATCATTGGAAATAGGTGAACATTTCTAATGGATCTCCGGGTCTCGCTCCGCTCGCCCGGAGATGGCAGAGCCCGGTAGGAATAGGGAACTTCCTATAATGAAACCACCAAACACAAAGAAGTAACGACCAAAAATAATCCTGCCAAGTACCTCGCAAAGCACGATACCGAGCGGCGGGTGCTCATAATAGCTTTGATGCAACAATTCCAGTGTGATATGATGGTGCAACAAGGCGATAAAGCAACACGTCTTGTCAGTTTTGGCTCGTGTTCGCATGCCTTCGAGTCCGAACGACACCTTTTCCCGGCTCTGTATCCGGCTGGTGGCTTCTTCTCCGGCGTTCCTCTCGGCCGGTGAGCGTCCACACATGCCGCTGTTCTATGACTCCGCCGCAGTCAACCATCCCAGCCTTTGCGGTATGGTTGGTTTTACTTTCCCCCTCTTCCTATGAGGTCTGCCTGCGATTTGTGGTAATTTCGAAGGGCATTTTTGTTTCATATCGACAAAGGAACTTGACCGGGTTCCTTTTTTGATATATATTAATTAGATGCTTGGCTAACTATGCAACTGCGATGAAATCAAAATGGATATACTGACTGCACTATTTAAAGCACTGTCCGACCGGAACCGGCTCCGGATAGTATCGGCTCTCCTGAAGCACGACGAGCTGTGTGCCTGTCAGCTGACAGAGCTGATTCATGTCACAGGAGCTACAGCCTCCCGTCACATGGGAGTTCTGATTTCATCCGGCCTGGTGGACAGTCGGAAAGACGGCCGATGGGTCTATTACCGGATTCGCCGGGAACAGGCTGATTTCGGTGTGTTGATCGGTTGGATCGAATCACAACTCAGCCATGATCCGGGCATCGAACACGACGCAAAAACACTTGATGACATCACCTCGTGTGAGCCGGAAGATCTTTGCAGAAAGCAGCGCGGCGATGAATGTTGCCCGAAAAAATAAGCTTTAACAAACCAAGGAGATACATCATGAGTGAAAAACTGAACGTACTGTCCCTGTGTACCGGGAACTCATGCCGCAGCCAGATGACCGAAGGCTGGACCCTGCACCTCAAGGGAGATGTCATCGAAGCCTGCTCTGCAGGGATCGAGACGCACGGGCTCGACCAGAACGCGGTAAAAGTGATGGCTGAATCGATTAGTTCAAGGACGTAAAACCGGAAGTGGTTGTCACCGTATGCGGGTATGCCCACGAGACCTGTCCTTTTTTCCGGGTAACGGCAAGGATCTCCATGTCGGATTCGGTGATCCGCCCAAAATGGCAAAGGAACTCTCGGCACAAGGCGCATCAGAAGAAGAACAGCTGGAGTGCTATCGAAACGTCCGTGACGAAATCAAAGCCTTTTTCGAAACCCTGCCTGAAATATTGAATGAGTAATGGAGGTATTTTTATGAATAATGAAATTTGTCCGGCGAACGACCGGCATATGACCAGCATCTTTGAGAAGTACCTGACCGTCTGGGTCGGGTTGTGCATTGTTTTCGGGATTTACCTCGGCAAAATCGCCCCCGGGCTGGCAAAAACACTGGACGGCATGAGTATCAATGTCAATGGCGCGCCTGTCGTGTCCATTCCAATTGCCATATGTCTGTTCTTTATGATGTACCCGATCATGGTCAAGATTGATTTCGCCAGCGTGGTCAAGGCCGGAAAAAGCGGAAAGCCCGTTTTTCTGACTCTGTTCATCAACTGGTGCATCAAACCGTTCACCATGTATGCCATCGCCATGCTGTTTCTTGGTGTTCTCCTTAAAGGATTGATCGGAAACGAAGCGATGGATCTGGTCAAAATGCCATTTGGCCTCGACCTGCCTGTCGGAGCGGAGCACGGCGCAGGAACCGTGATTTTGCAGGACGGTGTAAAAATGCTTCAGATTCCTCTGTGGCGCAGCTATTTTGCCGGATGCATCCTGCTGGGAATAGCCCCCTGCACAGCCATGGTTCTCGTCTGGGGATACCTGGCCCGGGGTAATGATGGTCTGACTCTCGTCATGGTCGCGATCAACTCCCTGACCATGCTCGTCCTCTACGGGGTTCTGGGCGGGTTTCTGTTGGGTATCGGTAGGTTACCTGTTCCGTGGCAGGCTCTGCTGCTGTCCGTGGCCATCTATGTGGCTCTGCCACTGGTCGCCGGTTATTTCTCCCGCAAATGGATTATCGGACACAAGGGTGAAAAATGGTTCAAAGAAAAGTTTCTGCATGTTCTTACACCGGTAACCATCAGCGCACTGTTGCTGACATTGGTTTTACTGTTCAGCTTCAAGGGCGAGACCATTCTGGCCAACCCGCTGACCATTCTGTGGATCTCAATTCCGCTTTTCCTGCAAACCGTTCTCATTTTCGGACTGGGCTACGGCGCGGCAAAAATCCTCAAACTGAATTACGAAGATGCCGCGCCAGCTGCCATGATCGGCGCTTCCAACCATTTTGAAGTGGCTATCGCCACCGCAGTCATGCTGTTCGGCCTGTCATCCGGTGCTGCCCTTGCAACAGTGGTCGGTGTACTGATCGAGGTACCGGTGATGCTGATGCTTGTTGGTTTCTGCAAGAGAACAGCGGGTTGGTTCAACACAGAAAAGTCGTAACCATGAAAAAATGTTTTGGAACAATCTGTCCTGATATTCGCAGGTTTGATTATAACCGGGAATACCAAGGAAAGGTATTCCCGGTGACCCCGAGCCACCGGCCCATTGCCGTTAAATCTGAAAAGATTCATAACAATCAACGCAAGTCCAGCGCATCGAAAGTTGCACTTGTGTTCATTTGCTTGTCATTTCATTCTCACAACAACCGCAATATCGGGAGACTCATGAGAAAAAGCTGAACCTGCGACATCAGAGTAGAACTCTTCAATCTTGAATCCACACTCTTCAAACTCACATCGAAGCGAATCCTGACTGAAATACTGCAGCCAGTTATAGACAACACGGTTACCTGCCTGTTTCAATGATGGTGTATGTGTCGAGAATCACTTTTTCTTCCTGTTACGGAACAACCACCCATTAGAGATTGTCTCCCTTTTTGAATATCTGTACGATCATCGATGCACCTCCCCGCGAGGAGCTATTTTTATGACAAGTATCCTCAATTCGTCGTTATTGATCTCGTACATCCCTCTCCAGTCACTCACACGCAAACGGTACGCCGGTCGCCCTTGAGGTTATTTGCATTATTATGCGTTCCGAACGGACTATCAGCGATCCCTTTCAATTTTTCACGGATCAAAGGCGCTCCATTCTTCCGTCTTTATACATGATTTTGATCTTGACATCAAACGTACCCCAGCCTTTCGAGCTGAAAGTGTTTTGGTTCAGCGTGAATTGGAGAATTCACGCTGAACCAAAACAGTAGAGCTCTATCTCAAGTGAATCGGGGTTCCCTTATAAATACTCTGTGATCAGAATCAGACATCTTCAACTCTTCGAGCATCTTCGTGAGGGTTGAGATGCTGATATAGCGTTCTGCCCATGAAAGGTTGTTTGCTTCCGCTTCCGCATTGAGCTCGCGACGGGCTGTTTCGACACAACCCCACGAATGCATCTGCTCACATAACGCTGCAAGCATTTCAAGAGCGATCTGCTGGTTGAGCATCCTGATATCACCATAGGTCGCATTCGGGTCGAGCTTACGCTTCCTGACCCTGACAATCCTGCCTGAATCGACGTCACTTTCAGGGTCGACGTTTTTACCTGAAGGCCTGTTTATGAAATGAAGCGTAGAGCCATGTTCTTCATGGCCTTCGATAAGCGGAACATGGTCATGGCCGATACCCCGGAGTACCGGCAGGGCAGGATGGATGTTCAATGGCAGACCAAGGAAATCGAAATCACGGGAAGAAAAGATAAAGTCACTGTAAAAAGAAACGGTAAAAAGCCATGCTTGAGAACGTAATGCTCTCCGAACCCCGGTTTTGTCAGCCCCTTTTTTCCAGATCAGTTTTTTTGCATCGGGGAAAAAAACTGAGAAAAGCCGATAGCCCTCATCTCCCAGATTCGGATCACCGATGAAGAGAATATGTTCAGATTCAGAATCAAACCGTGTATCCGACATTACGATGTAGCGTTTTCATCACCCGACAGCGTTCTTATTCAATAGCCATTTCATAGGGAAGCATCGTCATCCGATACATCCCCCCGGGCTGCTGTTCGAGACGCAGCAACAGATCAAGCGTTCTGAGAGAGTGATCGGCAAGAGTGCCCGAAGGAAGCGCTCTGCCGAAGCTCCTGGAAGAGAATGCCGGACCGCCGCTCATCAGGTACTCCATCAGTCCTTGAGGTTGCGGATAGAATTTCAATCCCGGAACAGCTGAAGAATCCATACCTGCCATACGCTGCGCCGCAGACACAGCCTCCTTCAATCCGCCGATCCGGTCCACCAGTCCGTTTTTTACCGCCATCTCCCCGGTCCAGACCCTTCCCCCCGCGACATCTTCAACCTCTTCTCTTGTCATCTTCCTCGATCTGGCAACCTTGGAAAGAAAATCATTGTAGATCCATCCTGTCGTCTCCATAAACTTGGCAAAGCCCGCTTCATCAAGCGGCTTGAAAACCGTGAAAGCGTCTGCGTTATCGCCTCTGGTGAAAACCTCTCTTTTCAAACCGATTTTTTCCTGCAGCTTGCTTATTTCCGGTTTCAGGGCGTACACGCCGATGGAGCCGGTCAGACTCAGCGGTTCGGCAAAAACAGTGTCCGCTGCAAGCGCTATCATGTACCCTCCTGATGCGGCAACGCTTGACATCGAGGCGACTATCGGCTTTTTCACCTTGGCGGAATCGAGAATCTGCAGCATGTTCACTGATGCCAGAGCATCTCCTCCGGGACTGTCGATACGAAGCACTATCGCCTTGACGCTCTGGTCATCGAGAGCTGCCTGAACAGAGCTTCTCAATGTCTCTTCGTCAAAACTCTGTTCCGTTCCCGCCATTACATCATCTGACGAACGGACAATCAGCCCCGAAGCCGTTATCACAGCGATACTCTCTTTCTTCTCCGGCACGAAGCCACCGGCCAAAGCTGCTTTGTAGCGAGCGCCTCCAACCAGAACATCATCATATTCCTTTTCGTCATCCTCTCCAAATGAGTACCTGACCTTTTCCAGATACTCCCAATGACCGCTGACCTCGTCGACAATGTTCAGTTTTTTCGCACGTTCTCCGGTAAGAACGGTCATTGTGTCGATAACCCCCTCATAGGTCTCACGAGCAATTCCCCTCTTCTCAGATACATAACCGGTATAGGCATCGTAAACAGCATCGAGCATCATGGCGATCTGCCCGCGGGTTTCAGGGCTTGCGTCAAGTCTCGTATATGGTTCAACCGCACTTTTCCATGCACTCCATTGAGCCGCCTGAAAAGAAACACCGATTTTTTCAAGCGTACCGGTATAAAACAGCAGTTCGGCTTTCAATCCGTCAAGCATCAGAAAATTGCCTCTTTCCGCTGTAATCGTGTCACAGGCTGAAGCCAGCCAGACATCCTGATCTCCAGCATTTCGCAGAAAAGCGTTTACCGTCTTGCCTGCCTTTCTCGCTTGTTCTATAGCCAGCTGAAGTTGCTGGATTTTTGCCGAAGCGGTTTGCAAACCACCGATATCGAGCAGCACGCTCCTGACACGATTATCCTCTCCTGCCCTCTCAAGCAGAAACATGATATCCTGCAGGGATAGCTCGTTCGACCCGGACTGAAACGGAAGCTCGAAACCTGTCCCGGTAGTTTCAGCGATATCTCCCGAGAGGTTTATTTTGAGCACAAAATCCTCAGGCAGTGCCTTCCGATCATTAAAAAGGCGGTAGATGCCTATGACCATAACCAGAAAAACAACGACCACAACAATGCATCCTATTTTTCCCGCCCCTATTTTCTTTTTCTGCATACCCTCGATGAAATGGTTTTATCAATATTCCGACGGTCGGCCACAGGGGGCCGACCCTACGATTTCACACGACATTCCGACTATCATCACATGGCGTCCCAACACCTCAGGATTCGCCCATTCACCCCGATTGCAACGCTTCCACCGGCAATTCAACAACTCAACGATTCAACACTCCTCTTCAGTCATACAACAGACAGCTGACCTGATGGCCTCCGTCTTCACCCTGCGGCTTCAACGCCGGCTCCACCGAGCGGCATCTATCCATAACCTCCGGACAACGGTTATGGAAACTGCATCCTTCAGGAATATCCATCGGTCCCGGCAGATCACCTTTCAGGAGTATCCGTTCCTTCTTTTGATTCAGCTCCGGCAGAGGAATAGCTGACATCAGCGCCTTCGTGTAGGGATGTTTAGGGTTCTTGTAGAGTTCATCCGAATCGGCTATCTCAACAATTTTACCGAGATACATGACCGCGACACGATCAGATATGTATTCAACAACCGAAAGGTCATGAGCAATAAAAATATAGGTCAGCCCAAACTCGGACTGCAGATCTTTGAGAAGATTGATGATCTGAGACTGAATGGAAACATCGAGCGCGGAAACCGGCTCGTCGCAGATGATAACCCTGGGATTGACCGCGAGCGCCCTGGCGATCCCGATTCTCTGGCGCTGCCCCCCTGAGAACTCATGAGGATAACGGTTCGCATAATCACTGCTCAAGCCCACAATATCGAGCAGTTCGTAGATTTTCTTTTTCACGTCCTTGCGCGCAACAACCTTGTGTACCGACAACACCTCGTTGAGCATCTGCCCGATCGTCATCCTGGGATTCAGCGAACTGAATGGATCCTGAAAGATCATCTGCATCTCGCTTCTCAGAACGCGAAAATCCCGGTTGCTGATCGTTTCTATAGATTTACCGTTATACCATACTTCGCCTTTGAACGGAACCGGCGTCAACCTCAGGAGCGCTCTTCCCAGTGTTGTCTTGCCGCAGCCCGATTCCCCGACAAGACCAAGGGTCTCGCCTTTTCTGACATCAAAAGAAACCCCGTTGACGGCCCTCACAACAGTTTTTTTTCCACCTTTTCTGCCTGAAAAAGCAACCTCGAGGTCGCGTATCTTCAAAAGCACAGTGTTCCGGCTTATGACCTCTTCGTTCTTTTCCACAGTATTCCGCTTCATATTCTTCAAAGACAACTCTCTGCCAAGGCAGCAACAGCAGCATCCCTGTATTCCGTCCGGAGCAATATACAGGATTTTCCCGGTTCAGCGGAGTACCCCCTCTATTTATTGACAAGAAAGAGTCAGTTTCAAAACAGTATTTCGAGAGTAGGGAAATTCGCAAGAAAAATCAAAAAATCGAGACACCGTGCACGGTTAAAAAGGAGGCAACCAACTCTCCCCGAAAAACCCCTTGCTGAAATATCTCAAGCCGACATAGACGGCAAGTAGTACAAAGAGTCTCTTCAACCATATTTCCGGGATATACTTCTGGGTTCTCGGACCTATCATCGCACCAACAAAAACACCAACCATCTCAACCCCCACAAGATCCCAGCTGATAAACGTCCCTTTCAGAACCACATAAGAAAAAATACTGGTGATCATGCTCAGGAGGACGGCTAACGCAGAAGTCCCCACAACTATAAACATCGGCAAACCGATTACTGCCGTTAAAAAAGGAACGTACAAAAAGCCGCCTCCTATTCCCAGAAACGAGGATATCGACGCGATAACCAAACCGCCGACGACAGCCAATAAAGGATTAAAGCTGAATTGTGTTCCGTAGAAGGAAAAGGTTACCTCTCTCAAGCCCGAAGAGACGATATGCACACCCTGTGAATCCGAGACATCCTTTTCTTTCATCAATCGCTGAAACGCTGCAGATGCTTCATTGGCTTTTTTCTTTGTAGACCGGGCTCTTCCGGTTGTGCCATAAAAAATAAAAGCCCCTATGACCAGCACGGCCAGACCGAAAAAACCGATATAGTCGCCAAGCTGTATTTTACCCGCGGTAAGCCAGGGGATCAACAAGCCTCCGACAACACTGCCGGCCCCCAATGCCACACCTAACGGCACGACCAGCCGTTTCATCCTGTAAAAATTATAGGTCGAAATCAGTGCGGCTAAAGCCACAAGGTATTGATTGGTCGCCCTGATCGAGTCTGTCAACAACGCGTTCAGTTCAGGATTGGTAGACGTAAAACTGTCGGCGTAGCTGCCTAAACCAAAAAGAGTCAAATGCCCCACTCCCGCCATAATGCCGCCAAAAGCGCCGACGGTCGAGAAAATCCACCCTACCCAGACCGCCCACAAAAAAGCAACAAAATAGTTGATTTTTGGTGCTCCGGGTATCCCCGCAAATCCTTTTTCCGCGTCTGGGTTTATGGTTCCCTGCTGTAAACCTGTGGGGGTTTTCGCGGCTATTTCACCGAGCCTTCCTGATACATGAAACTGCGTGTCAAGAACCTCAGTCCGCGTCTCGCCACGGTGTTGCCGCAATGAATCACTCCCGGCACATACTGTTGCCGGACTGCTTACAAGCACAAAGAAGACGATATACAACAGAATCAACACTGTATTTCTTGTTTTTTCATCCCGCATAAAAGACCCTGTTGATTGCTTTTTTCTCTACAATACTCTGCTCAAACTCACCCTGCCTGACAACCCTCTCTTACACAAACAATCCTCCCGTCAATCGCAATCGCCGGAAAAGCCGGGATAAAAAAGTCTACCGTTCACATGTACCGTGAAAAAGATGTACATCACATTTTTCACGGTTCGTACTCTGCAAAACCTATATAATATTACTTTTTAAATGGGTCTATAGAATATACTATGTATATAGATACACTGTACTACAGTCAATAGAATCACTAGGTTATGGGCGATACCGCTGATAAAGGCACACTGTCTATCGTTGCTACTCCCCTCGGTAATCTCGAGGATATCACCCTGCGGGCGATATCGACGCTGAAATCAGCTGATGCCATCGCGTGCGAGGATACGCGAAGAGCGTCGATACTGCTCCGGCATCTCGACATCAGCGGAAAAAAGCTGATCAGCTATCACGCCTTCAATGAAAAAAAAGCGATCATCAGCATTCTCAAACTGCTCGAAGAGGGTCTGAACATTACGGTCATCAGCGATGCCGGGACACCGGCGATCAGTGATCCCGGTTACGCCCTTGTACGAGCCGCATACGAACTGCAGGCGAAAGTCATTCCGGTACCGGGACCGAGCGCGGCTACCGCAGCGCTGTCAGTCTGCCCGCTTCCGGTACACAATTTTTATTTCGCCGGTTTTCTTCCACATAAAAAAGGACGCAAAAGCAAACTGGAATTCCTCGCGTCAATTGAAAGCACGGTGGTATTTTATGAGTCCCCGCACCGCATACTGAAACTGCTCGGTGAAATAGAGAATTATTT
>JAPHUN010000180.1 GCA_026193435.1 Chlorobium sp. | reverse complement strand
TCATAAATGATGGTATTAAACTACTAATAAGGACACGCTCTGATCACGGGGATACTGAGGCCGTTCTGTTTATCAGGAATAGCAGGATCCGGGAGGTTGGATATTTCCGGCTATGTAACGGCCAGCGCTTCAGCAATATGCTGATTTACCTGTTTTTCGATCATATGTTCGGCCATATAGATCATGTTCATGATTGCCTTTGCAGATGATCGCCCATGACCGACAATTGAAATGCCGTCAACGCCGAGGAAAGGCACGCCGCCGAATCTCTCGACATCGAACGGCTTGAACATTTTTTTGAAAGCACTGCCCGTCAGCTCGGCAGCCTCAGGGTCAAGTTTTCCGGAAACAACCAGTTCGTTCAGGGAAGGTTTAAAAATAGAGCTCAGAAATTCAGGAATGCTCTCTCCGAATTTCAAAAGAGTATTTCCGACAAGACCGTCACAGACAATTATGGACACTTTGGAAGAAAGAATGTCATTGCCTTCGATATTCCCGGCAAAGTTGATCTTGTTTTTTCTGTCCGCTTCTTTCAGCAGACGGTAAGTCTGTTTGAGCACTTCAGGGCCTTTGTTGTCTTCTTCGCCTATATTCAGAAGTCCTGTCAAAGGTTTTTCCATGTCAGCGGCATCACGCTGATATATTGTCAGCATTTCAGCAAACTGGACGAGATTCTCGGCTTTGCAGTCAACATTAGCCCCCACATCGACAACATTTGTCAGGCCTGGAGCAAGTCTCGGGAAATAGGCCGCTATGGTTGGACGCAGCACTCCGGGAAGACGCCCGAGAATAAACAGCGAGGCTGCCATCAGAGCGCCGGTATTACCTGCGCTTATGAAGCCGTCAGCCTTCTTTTCCTTGCACAACAGCAAGCCTCTGACGAGAGAGGAGTTCTGCTTGGTCTTGACAGCGATAGCAGGAACGTCAGTCATGGTGATCACTTCAGGTGCGTGCATGAACCGCAGGTTAAGACCTTGTGTGTCATGAGCGTCAAGAAGAGGCTGTACCTTTTCCTCCTGACCAATCAATAAAATCTCAAGTCTGTTGTTTGTTTCCCGAAGAGTCTGGATCGTTCCTTCCACCACACATTGCGGGGCGTTATCTCCTCCCATTGCGTCAACAGCAATTGTCAGCATCTTAGAGTCCGGTTATGTTCTGCTCAGCTGTTAGAGGATTTTTTTGTGACGGCTCTGCCGCGGTAGTGTCCGCAATGACGACAGGCGCGGTGAGGCAGTGTCGGTTCTCCGCAATTCGGGCAGGTAACCGTTTCAGCTGCTTTGCTGCGAGCAGTGAACTGTGCACGTCTTTTATCCCTTCTTGACTTTGATACTTTCGCTTTAGGTGTGGCCATAACAGTAGATATTGATTATAAACTTCTTTTTATTACTTGCCCTTCAATTTTTCAAGTGATTCTTTCCACGGACTTACTGTCTCACTTTCATGGTCTGCATTCCGAGGCGAGCTTTCCTGATACAGGGTACAAGCGGACTTGTCGGTGCAGACAACCTTCATAGGTTTTGACAGAAGCAATGTTTCACGCACATCTTCAGTCAGGTCTACAGTGACGGCATTTCTGTCGAGCGCACGATAGTTCTCATCACTCTCTTCAGAAAGTGCGCCTGTGTCACTGAAAGCAAACAAAATCCGGTACTTTCCTGTCAGTTCTTTTTTCAGCGGTTCGAGGCATCTGTCGCAACTGAATTCCGCAACGGTTTTTGTTTCGATATCGACAGTCATTTCCCCTTCGGTCCTGACTGCTGCAATTCGCACCCGGATCTCGTTACAAAAGGCCGGCTCGGCAAGTTCAGGATTTTTGAAATCCGATGCTTTGCAGGCGAAATCATACTCGTGCACACCTTCGCTTAAACCTGCAATCCTGATCCCGATCACTCCCTTCTCTGTAACCATTTTCACTGAGCCCTTTATACATAAAAGAACATGAATTTACAAAATCTTACCTGTAAAAAGAAAAAAACGGGAGTCTTCTTGCTTTTTTTTCGATTTTCACATCGAAATGGTTTGAAATCAGTTTGCGAATAGTGAAAAGAGATGTATATTATTCACCGCTTAAAGAGCGGATGCCGGCGGGACATTCCGCGATAGCTCAATGGTAGAGCACCTGGCTGTTAACCAGGTTGTTGTAGGTTCGAGTCCTACTCGCGGAGCAAATCAAAAAAGCAGGAGTACATAACGTGCTGCTGCTTTTTTGATTTTATATACCGAAATCGCCTTCCTTTGCATGCCGGTCATTCCACCAGAAAAAGCAGGTGCTCTGTAGAGAGAGCGTATCCGTTTTTATATTTCTTTTTTGCTCGCTATACTGTCCGGATAGTTGATCAAGATATTCCATGTAATAGATCGGGGAGTCAAGTATGCGTTATGCTGCCGCTGTTTTGAGTATTGTACTGCTTTTTGCCATGGCAGGGTGTCAAGGCAAATATACAAAGCCGGATGTGCCGCCTTCCGCAGGAGTATACGGGAAAAACATTACCTATGCAGGCGCGATTCCCTGCGCAGAGTGCACGTTGCAAAAGCTTACGGTCACGCTTTTTGACGATGGAACGTTTCGCCTGAAACGTGTTTCAGTCGGAGTGCAGGGCGGTGGTAATAAAGTCGAGTATGATCTTGGACGATGGAACCGGAAAAGTGGCCGTCTGGTATTGAATAACGGAGAAAAGTGGCCGCTGCAGTTCCGGTATATTTCAGGAAACGAGATACGGCTGCTGGACCAGCGGGGCAATGAAATTGTTTCAAATCTGGACTACAGTCTGAGAAAGACCTCATTTGTGGATTTCCTCTCCGGTCCCCTGACCATGAACGGTATGTTTCTTTATATGGCTGATGCCTATACGTTCAGGGAGTGTCGTACCGGAAAAAACTATCCGCTGGTTTTTGCAACGCCGAACAGCTCTATTGAAAAACAGTATCTTGCTTTGCGTTCCGGACCGGGAAAGCCTTTGCTGGCAAAGCTCTCGGGGAGGTTTTCCATGAGAAAACCGGAAGCCGGAGCGGCATCCCGAGAGCACATTATCGTTCAGAATTTCAAGCGTTTCCTGCCTCGAGGTACCTGCAGGAATCCCGGTAGTCCGGCAGTCGCCCTCTACGGAATCTATTGGAAAGTGACAGCTATTTCCGGAAGTTCCGATCTCTTGAAAGTGAGCGGAAAAGCACCCAATCTCGTGCTGTCGACATATGGTAACAGTTTCAAGGGATATACAGGATGCAACAGCCTTATGGGGTCATATAAACACTCGGGATCAGGACTGTCATTCTCAAAGCTCTCTACCACACGCATGGCGTGCCCCGGCAGTTCAGGTCAAATAGAAAAGGCATTTCTTGCCGCACTCA
The DNA here is from genome assembly GCA_026193435.1 of Chlorobium sp. Taxonomy (GTDB): domain Bacteria; phylum Bacteroidota; class Chlorobiia; order Chlorobiales; family Chlorobiaceae; genus Prosthecochloris. Next base: position 7,674 of record JAPHUN010000180.1, on the reverse strand, counting down.
GGAAGACGACCGGATGGAAAATCAGCGGGAAAACACTGGAACTGTTTGACAGCAGAAACAGACTGCTGATGCGTCTGAAAGCGGGAAGCAATTGAATCGCGGAATAAATACATAGCGGTACCCTAAAGGGAACGATATGGTTGACAGAGTAGTTTTAAGTTCAAATCGATTTAGTATATTTATTTCATTATGCAAGGAATTACTCTACATAGTCCTCTTCTGAGCGGTTTGCTGCTAACACAGGAAGGCCGTTGTGGGAAAGGTGCGTTGTAAGAGATTTCTTGAACAGAAATACCGGCATATGTAGCCACCTGCCTCACAAGGGTCGGTGGCTTTTTTTGTTTTACTGACAATAAAGTGGAGAAAAATAATGGCGACTATGAACTACGGGAAGTATGAGGCATACCCGGCTGTGGATATAGAGGACAGAACATGGCCCGATAAGAGAATTACAAAAGCGCCTCACTGGTGCAGTATTGATTTGAGGGATGGCAACCAGGCACTTCCGGTTCCTATGAGTGTCGATGAAAAAGTCGAGATGTTCAGGCTTCTTGTCGATATCGGATTCAAAGAGATCGAAGTCGGCTTTCCTTCGGCGGCCGCAGTTGAGTTTCAGTTTGTCAGGCGGTTGATCGAAGAGAATCTGATACCTGAAGATGTGACGATACAGGTGCTTACTCAGGCAAGAGAGCATCTGATCCGCAAAACATTCGATGCGCTTGAGGGTGTCGGCAATGCTATCGTACATCTCTATAATTCAACATCGACCGTGCAGCGGGATGTCGTTTTCAGGATGGGATGCGACGAGATAAAGCGCATTGCCATGGATGGAACACGGCTTGTTCGTGAATTGAAAGAGGCGTCTGGTAATGAGGGGATTCGATTTCAGTACAGCCCTGAAAGTTTTACCGGTACAGAGATCGATTACGCGCTCGAGGTCACTCATGCTGTTATGGATGAGTGGGGCGCATCGGAAAGCGATCCGATAATTATCAACCTGCCGTCGACTGTTGAGATGTCGACGCCTAATATATTTGCGGATCGCATTGAGTGGTTCTGCAGAAACATCAGGGAGCGTAAAGCGGTGATTATCAGTGTTCATACACATAATGATCGAGGCACAGCAGTAGCTGCTGCAGAGCTTGCGGTCATGGCTGGTGCTGATCGTGTGGAAGGCGCGCTTTTCGGCAACGGCGAACGATGCGGGAACCTTGATATTGTCACTATGGCGCTTAATCTGTGTACTCAGGGAGTAGATCCCGAGCTGGATTTTACGAATCTTGCCCATATCAGCGACGTGTACCGGAAGAATACACGAATGAGCATTCATCCCCGGCAGCCCTATTCCGGAGAGCTTGTCTACACGGCTTTTTCAGGTTCCCATCAGGATGCGATCAACAAGGGCATGAAGGCGATCAGGGCATCGGGAAACAACTGCTGGAATGTCCCCTATCTTCCTATTGATCCTCGGGATGTAGGGTGTTCCTATAAAGCGATTGTCAGGATCAACAGTCAGTCCGGCAAGGGCGGCGTGGCGTATATCATGGAAAATGATTTCGGATATGAAATTCCGAAATGGATGCAGCCTCATTTCGGTTCGGCGGTACAGTCAAAGGTTGACACTACCGGACGTGAGCTTCTCCCAGAAGAGATTCGTGAGCTGTTTCATGAAGAGTATATACGCATGCATGACCCGTATCTTATGAAAAAATGCACTATCAAATGGGAGGATCAGGATCCTGAACGTGACGATGAGGTCTCGACAACTCTCTCATGCATTCTTCAGTACAACGGTACCGAGCGTTCTTTTACTGCCAATGGCAACGGGCCGGTTGATGCGTTTGTGAGGGGAATGATGCAGCAGACCGGTCTTGTTTTCAGTGTTGACGAGTATGCGGAACATTCTATCGGTCACACAGCCGATGCCAAAGCCCTTGCCTATATACGGATAAAAGAGGAGGGAGGACGAGAGTCGATAGGCGCGGGAATTGATTCCAACATCAGTCTTGCGTCGATCAAGGCGGTGCTCAGCGCTGTGAACAGGCTGTGAGGAAGAGTTGTTGAATCGTTGAGTTGTTGAATCGTTGAGTGGTTGAGTTGTTGAAATGTTGATTTGTTGTATGTCCGCAGAGATCAGGGTTCCTTCACCCTAAAGTCGAATCATCTGTTGTCAGATGGAGGACAGGGCGTAACACACCTCCTTTTGAATTCGGCGGCTTAACAATTCAACAGCTCAACAAATAAACAAATCAACAATTCCTAAAGTCTTCCTATATTGCCAAATGGAAATTATTTCTGTTTAGAGAGTGGAAGAACATCTTGAAAAACTCAGGGCGTCAGGGCGTAAGGTTACGCCCCGAAGAAAAGCGATTATTCAGCTTTTTTTGCAGGAGCAGAGCGACTTGTCTCCCCAGGATGTGCAGGAGGCGCTCAGCGGCGCAACCGGACAGTTCGGTTTGCCGGGAATATACCGCAACCTTGAGGTCCTGACGACATGCGGCATTCTTTTCAGGGTCGTCACCTACGGGGGAGAAAGGCGTTATGCGCTCTGCAAGGCCGGTCATGGAGAAGGACATCATCATCATATTGTCTGTATTGCATGCAGAAAGGTTGGTAAGGTTTCCGACTGTCTCTACAAGGACGGAATGATGGTCGAAGGATTCAGGCTTGTCAGTCATGTTGTCCAGTTAAACGGTTTATGCGAATCATGTGCCAGGGAAAAAAACGACCTGTCGGCTCTGCAGGAGCTACGGCAGCAGGGTTGATTCTGCTGTTTTCACTTTGTTATTCATCACTTTTCGCCGCCGCCCCCTCAAGCGATGCCGTTACCGGAGCCGCGGATAAAATTCGTGTGGTAACGTCCATAGAACCATTGTCTTTTTTTGTGAAAAGAGTCGGGGGCGACCGGGTGCATGTTGCGGTGATGGTGCCGCCCGGCGCTAACCCGCACAGTTATGAACCCCGGCCGGCACAGATGGCCGAGACGGCTAAAGCGCATCTGTTTGTCAAAGCAGGTTCCGGTATTGAATTCGAGTTGGCCTGGATGAATAAACTTATCGCATTGCGTTCCACGATGACGGTCTGCAACGCTTCAAAGGACGTTGGTCTGAGAGAGATGTCCGAAAGAAATCATGGTCACACGCACGAGCATAGCCGTAGTGATCCTCATTTCTGGCTTTCACCGGATAACGCTATTCTGATCGCCAGGAATGTAGAACGTTCTCTTGTGGCTCTGGACCCTGTCCATGCCGATGAGTATGCGGAAAATCTCCGGAAACTCGAAGCACAGCTCATATCGCTCAAAAGAGAGATCACCCGGAAACTATCAGGTATAAAAAACAGGAGCTTCATGGTGTTTCATCCCGCATGGGGGTACTATGCTGCTGCCTTCAACCTGAAGCAGATAGCCGCGGAAGAAGAGGGAAAGGAACTGACTCCGAAAAAAATGCAGAGTGTGATCCGGCAGGCAAGAGCAGAAGGTGTTCGGGTGGTTTTTGTTTCACCGACATTCAGCACACTTCAGGCGGAAACCATTGCTCGTGAGATAGGTGGTGTTACCCGGCCGGTCGATCCCCTGTCCGGTGAGTATATCGCTAACCTGCGCCAGGCGACCGGTGCGTTTGTTGAAAGCATGCGATGAACCGTGAAATTGTGGCAATAGACAATCTTTCCGTTATCATCAACGGAGCGAAGATTCTCGATAAGCTCTCTCTGTCTGTGGTTGAAGGGGAGTTTCTCGGTGTCGTAGGTCCTAACGGCGGAGGGAAAACAACACTGCTCAAGGTTATTCTCGGTCTGCTGCCGCCAGCCTCGGGAACTGTCAGGATTTTCGGCAAGTCACCCAGACTGTCGAGGAAACGCATCGGCTATGTTCCTCAACGGTTGTTCTTTGACAGGGACTTTCCGGTTACGGTCAACGATACTGTTCTTATGGGGCGTCTTTCTTCAAGAGGCCTGTTCGCGCGATACGGAAAAGAGGACACGATGATGGTTGAACAGGCGCTGGAAACCGTAGGAATGGCCGGACTGAAAAAACATCTTGTGGGCGAGCTGTCGGGCGGAGAGATACAGCGGATGCTTTTGGCAAGAGCTATGGTCGGACAACCTGAGCTGCTTCTGCTTGACGAGCCGACTGCAAGCATCGATCCTGAGATGAAAACAACCATTTACGATCTGCTTGACAGGTTGCATGCCTCCGTGACGCTCATTATGGTGTCGCATGATACCGGTGCCATCAGCCGGCATGTCTCAAGGACTGTTTGTCTCAGCTGCGGGATGGTGACGCACGGGCCGGGAGAGATCACCAGAGAAGAACTTTCAGGTATGTACCGTTATCCAGTCAATGTTGTCAAGCACAAACATCCCTGAAAATACTCTTTCAGCGGAGCATGAAATCCAGTGCGTTATGGTTGAAATCCTCCAGTACGAATTTATGCAGAATGCAGTGGCGGCAGCTCTTTTAGCAAGTCTTGCCTGCGGTATTATCGGTACCTATGTTGTTGTGAAAAAAATAGGTTTCATCAGTGGAGGCATAGCCCATGCGGCATTCGGCGGGATAGGCATCGCATACTATCTCGGTGTGAATCCGCTGCTCGGGCTTCTTCCGTTCAGTCTTTTTTCGGCTCTCGGAATAGGTTTGCTGAGTAAAAAGGCGAATGTCGGAGAAGATACTGCAATCGGTGCCTTCTGGGCGGCAGGAATGGCGACAGGAGTTCTTTTTATCGGGTTAACCCCCGGATATGCTCCGAACCTGTTCAGCTTTCTTTTTGGAAACATTCTCACCGTTCCCGTGCCTGACCTGCAGATGATCGCCTTTCTGGATGTGGTTATTGTCGCTGTAGTGTTTGCATTGTTTAAAGAGTTTCTTGCCGTCTCTTTTGACGAGGAGTATGCCGAAGCTTCGGGCGTGAACGCGTTCATTCTATATCTGATATTGCTCTGTCTTATCGCGTTGACCGTGGTTGTTCTTGTCAGGGTGGTCGGTATTGTCATGGTCATTGCCCTGTTAACCATTCCTTCAGCAATAGCAAGGTATTTCAGCAGGAGCATTGTTCTCATGATGTTGATTTCCTGCTCTCTCTGTGTTCTCTTCACGCTATCCGGTCTCTGGCTTTCCTATGTGTTCGATACGGCATCAGGTGCCATGATCATTTTCGTGGCAGCACTCTCCTTTATGGTTGTATCGGGGGTGAAAACACGTATGGCAGGATCCTGAACGTGTTTTTTAACCGGCGGACACCGGGTGAGTTTTCCGGGTATTTTTGATCATATAGTTGAAATGTGCATATTTTTGATTACTTGATGCATGTAACAGACCGCTTTTCCTATGAAATATCCTGATCGCCCTCTTTCGATTCTTGATGAAAAGGAACAAGGATTTGCCCTGCCAATTCAGGAGTATTCCATTCCCGATATCGATATCAGCCTGCAACCGATCCGATCGTTTAAAGATCTATTTCGTCTCAAGGCGTTGACCAGGGTCATCCGTTCTCCGATCGTCAAAAACATCTTTTCAGCCAGAGTGATCAACCTGAGAAGCATCGAGTCCCTCAAAAATGCACGTCGTTCTCTCGAGGATGTCTATAACAGGGATTACGAGACAAATATCATCTATATCGATGATCTGCATTCCATCAATGTCGATCTCTCCTATGAAATCAGAGAGCTTAAAAAGGATACCTACTATCTTGAACATGGGGAGGATGACTTTTTCGACTATATCAGCAGGCTGTATAACATGTTTGATCAGCATGTTATCAAGGGGCTGAATTTTCTCGACAGTCTGCAGTTCAACTGTTTTGTTACCGACAGGGACGGTACTACTAACAACTATTGCGGTCACTATCGTTCTTCGATTCAGCCGGTCTATAACGCTGTTTTTCTCTCCCGGTTCGCATCGCTTTGTACCGAGAACCCCATATTCATCACGTCCGCGCCCTTGAAGAACTTCGGAATTCTCGATGTGTCGGTCAATCCTGATAATGTTTTTATCTACGCAGCATCCAAAGGAAGGGAGTTTCTCGATTTCGATCTGGTTGAACATAGAGCGTATATCGATCCCGTGAAGCAGGCCCGGCTCGATCAGCTCAACCTCAGGATCGGAGAGCTCGAGCATAAGCATGAATTTGAAAAGTTTTTTTACGTCGGCTCCGGACTTCAATTGAAGTTCGGTCAGTTGACGATTGCCAGACAGGATGTCAAATGTTCAATTCCTGAAGATGAGTCCATGGAGTTGCTGAGAAGTGTCAGTGATATCGTGCGTGAGCTGGATCCCGACGGGTCGGTATTCAGGGTCAATGATACAGGACGGGATATCGAGATTATTCTTACGGTAGATGGTGAAAACGGCGTGAAGGATTTTGACAAGGGGGACGGCTTGAAATATATCGACAGTCGTCTTGGACTGGATCTTGGCAGGGGGCCTCATCTTGTCTGCGGTGACACCGCTTCTGATATTCCCATGCTGAAAACAGTCCTTGAATATACTGACGATGTTTACGCGATATTTGTAACCAGAGACGCTGAACTTGCCAAAAAAGTAGTGAGTATCTGTCCGAACACCCTTATTGTCCCCAGTCCGGATATACTGTTGACCATTCTTGGCATCAACGCATTGACGAGAAAACGTCAAAAAGGGCGCAAAGCACCGGGTATTTTTATATAGCGACAGGATTCACAAGATTTGAGAGGCGTCAGGTTTTGTCCTTTTGTAGCGATGAATTGTGAAATATCCGGGTTACAGTATGTGGTTAAAATGATAAATTTACACCACACTGAGTTTCTTTAAACGGTATGACACTACGATCATGAAACCGATAGTCTACTTTGTCGGAGCGGGGATATCCATACTGCTATCCATATACATTTTTATTTTCGGAACAGCAGCCAATCATCAGCTTATAGCTGTCTTTATCGGATTGTGGGCGCCGACGATTATAGGGATTGGGATTTTCAACACGCTTCTTGGTATTCATGATGAGATGTGTTGTGCTCACCGGAGAATAGAAGACCGTCAGGCGAAGGATGAGTAGAGAAGAGACGGCGAATGAATGATGCCCGCAATAGAAACTTGTATTCATGCCTGAACGTTACGCAGCGTTGCTGCTTGTTGGAGCAGGGGGATTCGTTGGAGCAGCGGCCAGGTTCCTTGTCGCTCTTGTGTTGCCGTTTATCGGTACCGGTTTTCCTTTCGGGACGTTGGTCGTCAATCTTGCGGGTTGTTTTCTGATAGGATTTATCAGTGAACTTTCCGTTTCGTCATCCCTTGTCTCCCCGGAGCTGCGGCTGCTGATTGCCACAGGCTTCTGTGGCGGGTTTACAACCTTTTCATCCTATATGTACGAAATCATGTCCCTCTTACGGGACGGTGAGATCTTCTATTCGACACTCTATCTCCTGGGCAGCATTGTTGGAGGCATTATCTGTCTTTATTTCGGTATGCAGCTTGCAAAACTGTGGGCGTGAGTTCAGTCGGCAGTTCCCGGTAGGCAGTAGGCAAAGGGAAAGGCGGTTGGCAAGGGAAAAGACAGTGGGCTGTTTGCGGTAGGTGTTCGGCAGGGAAAAATGTAGGGGCAGGCCCCCGTGCCTGCCCGTAGCGAGGGGCCGCTGATGAAGCCGTAGGGGCGAAAAATTTTTCGCCCGTCCCGTTCCATGGTGCTGGAAGTGCTATCTATA
>JAPHUN010000006.1 GCA_026193435.1 Chlorobium sp. | reverse complement strand
GATAGCATAGCCGAGAGCGCCTGAACCGTCATAGCTGCCAAATGCCCAGCATTTCCTTCCTGCAACCGCCTTTCCCAGTGCCTCCCATCCCTGTACTACGGCATAACCGCTATCCTTCATTGTCCCGACCAGTCTTCCCAGAGGCCTGCCGTTATCAAGATCACCGAGGGCATATCCGCCTCCAAAGTAATCGAAACCGCTCGAGGCCATTTGCGCTGCAATTTCAACATACATTTTCCGGCTGTCAACATGAGCATAAAAACAGGCAGGTGTGGCGTGATCGATACTGGCACTGGAAACAATGCCTACCCGCATACCTCTATCCCTCGACATCTCCGCCATGGTTTTCAGGTTGGCAGTATGGGACCCGTTCTTTCCGATTGTCCCTATGGTTGTCTTTTTCCCTGTGGCAAGTGCGGTTCCTGCCGCCGCAGAGCCGGTGATATAGCGATTTTCTGCATGCGTCGCTGCCATTCCGGACGCCGGAAAAGAGGTCATTTCAAGAGAATCCCCGCTTTCAAGCAGACTTTCTGCAAGCTTGACCTGCGCAACACCCATGCCGTCGCCGATGAAATAAAATACATATCGGGGAACAACTTGTTGAGCAGGGATCCTGTCAGATTGAACCATGCCCGAAGTACTGCACGCGACAAAACAGAAAACTGCACCGATACAGGTCACTATACTGATCAACCGATGGCTGAAACCTCTCATATTCAACTACTCCTCAACTGATTGATTCGGGAACGTATATACTCAACAATGGTTGCTATCGCAACGTCCTTTTCGCAATCACAGAACATCTGGTGCTCGGAACGTTCAAGCCAGACCATATCTTTTTCATTCGGTTCAGTTCCAACACCATTGAAAACAATATCCGAACTGTCCTGAGTCACCGTCTGGTCATTTCTGTTGTGCATGATCAGCATCGGACAGCGGATGTCATGAAGGCGAGACTCGGTAAACGAGATCAAATCGAAAAACGACATGATTGCATCGGTCGGAGCCCATAGATAATGCAGCTCCCGACTCTTGGCATTCCGGTCACTGAAAGCGACATTGAGATCCCATCTTTTTATAAAGGACTGTAGCATTGGAGCCAGAAAGTGAAGCGGTCTTCCGGGCCCAAGCATGGATACAAGGCGAAACGAAGGCGCCGCAACCACAACCGAATCAAGTGCATCACCCTGAAATTTTGCAGCCAGATTCAGCGCGATAAGCGCTCCCATGCTATGACCGACAACAAACACCTTGTCTACGCTTTCAGACAACTCATGAAATGCTGTTTCAGCATCTCTCATCCAGTCACACCAGGTTACTCCCCGGAGCTTTTCAGGGGAAGATTCACTATGGCCTCTGAGCACAGGAACGCTGACACGAAGGGACAGCTTTTCAAGCGGTTCTATCAGCGAATCGACACTCTCGATCGTAGCGGTAAACCCATGGATAATCAGAACTCCGAATGCGTCGTTTCTCATATACACTCCTCTATCCGATCATTTCGCAGTTATACTGACTTGAATTTTAAAGTACGGCAATCCCGTCAAAAAACCATTCTGCCGTGCATTTTGATTTCAATTCTGCCAACCTTCCTGAGAAAATGGTAATTTTCATCACTTTTAACTACTTTTTATACACAGACTCTACTGTATAATCCTGATTTCACAAGCAGCTGACACCATGCGGACACTACCTGTATTCATAGCGCTTGTTATGTTGATGTTGCTGAGTTCATGCTCTGTGGTGAAAACCACGGCTAAAGCAGCATATTCAGTCGGAGAATTCGCGGTAAACACCGTAACCTCGCCGTTCACTCATGACGAGATCGAGTCAATTGACGGGCTCTCTCCTGAAGAAGCGGTCAGACAGGGTCGGGTTAAAAACGCGCCCTACGTCGTTTTCGGAAAAACCTACGTTCCCATGAGCGTTGATGAATCGCAGAATTACAGAGAGACCGGCCTTGCCTCATGGTACGGTAAGGAAACCCGTGAAAAAGATGGCGGTCATATGACGGCAAACGGCGAAACGTTTGATCCTGACAAGTTCAGCGCGGCGCATAAATACCTTCCTCTGCCGATTCATGTCCGCGTCACCAACCTTGAGACAAGACAATCGCTCATTGTCCGCGTCAATGATCGCGGACCTTTTGCGCATGACAGGGTCATTGACCTCAGCGCCGGCGCGGCAAAAAAACTCGGATTCTATCAAAAAGGGACCGCCAGGGTATCGCTTGAAGTTGTCACGCAAAGCGCAGATGCAGGGCCCTGAGCATGGTGCACGATGACTATACCGCTCTTTGCAATGACCGATAGCCGAACATTTTACGACAAGGTGTATGAGCTTGTCCGTCTTATCCCCGCAGGCAAAGTCTCCACCTATGGCTCCATTGCCCAGAGCATAAGCGTTCGTTCGGCAGCGAGAATGGTAGGATGGGCGTTGAACAAGGCGGATCTTGATCAGGTTCCGGCTCACAGGGTTGTCAACCGGAACGGAGAACTGACGGGAAAAAGTCACTTCTTCACTCCTGACACCATGCGCCTGATGCTCGAAAAAGAAGGTGTCAGCTTCAGAAGAGACGGTTCAGTCGATATGGAGAAACACCTCTATCGTTTCACCCCTGCTGTATCACAGAAGCATCTTCCATAAACCGCTTGAGCCCTGAATCGGTCAACGGGTGTTTCAGCAGCTGTCCTATGACGTCGAAAGGTATGGTTGCAATATCGGCGCCCATCAGTGCCGCCTCGACAACATGCTGCGGATGACGAATACTTGCGACAAGTACTTCAGTCGGGAAACGGTAGTTATCATATATTCTGACTATCTGATCCACAAGCGCCATACCCTCGGTACTGATATCATCAAGCCTGCCGACAAAAGGACTGACATAAGAAGCTCCCGCCTTGGCTGCAAGGATTGCCTGTGATGGCGAAAACACAAGGGTCGCGTTGATCCTGATACCATTGCCTGACAGATGACGCATCGCTTTAAGCCCGTCACGGGTAAGGGGGCATTTCACCACAACATTTTCATGTATCGCCGCCAGTTCTTCCCCCTGGGAAATCATCTCCTCCGAGGAGAGTGTCGTCACTTCCGCGCTGACAGGCCCGTCGACAATCTCACAGATCTTCGCGATATGATCCTTGAAATCCTGATAGGTGAACTTCTCAGGATCACTGACGATTTTTGCTACCAGGGAAGGATTTGTTGTGACACCGTCAAGCACTCCCATATCATTGGCCGCACTGATCTCTGCAAGATCTGCCGTATCGATAAAAAATTTCATGTAGGCTCCGTTTTTTTCTGTTATCAGATGCTCGCCTCTTCACGTATCATGGACAATGCCGTCATGACTTGACAACTGAAGACTGCCTTGAGAAAACAACGAAGTGAAGCATCATGTTCCCGGAACAGGTGAAAGAGATTCCTTCCCGCTCACCATACATCCTGAATTTACACTCGTGTCGTCACACCGTACGGGCGAAAAATTTTTCGCCCCTGCTTATTCCGGATATCCTGCCATCCAGAAACGTAACCCATAGAAAAAAAGAACGTTCCGGTATCGTCCTTGTACATCTGAATCAGCTGTTCCCGGCCAGAAGCGGTTCTTCAGCGAGCAATGCGTTGAAGTTCTTTGCTTCACGGCCTTGCCAGCCTTTTTTGTGATAGGCGTAACCGGCCAGAAGCGGCAGCGCGATGGTCGCTTCAGAAAAAACCATCTGCTCGTGGACGGTATCGACCTTGCCCCACGAGCTTGCCTCTTTCAGGGTTGAACCTGAAAGCGCGCCGTCACGCTCGTCGGCGACGGTCACCTGCACGGCATAGGTGTGCATGGATACATCCTCGTATCCGAGCACCTCGGCGGCCACGACAATATCCTGAGTAAAGTTCTTCGGCACACCGCCGCCCATCATCAGGATGCCTGTTTTGTCGTTGGCGATCTTGATTCTGGTCAATTCGCGAAAATCCTTTACGGAATCTATAGTTACCTGTTCCTGCGGATGGTGCCACTGGTGGTGAACCAGACCGAATCCTGCAGAGCAGTCGGAAAAAGCAGGAACGAAAATCGGAACACCTTTCTCGAATGCCTTATAGACGATCGAGTTACGATCAAGGTTCTTTTCGTCGATATACCGGCCCATTTCCATGATGAACTCTCTGGAGGAGTATGCTCCGGGCTTCATGGAATTCGCGATGACGGCCATGGTATCGTCACATACCCTGAGTTCATCCTCATCGATATAGGTATCATAGATACGGTCGATACTCATCTCCCTGAGCAGGGTATCATCGGCAAAAGGGTCTCCTTTATAGTGCCTGAAACCCAGGGCCTCGAAGAAATCCTGATCGACAATATTCGCTCCGGTAGACACGATAACGTCTATCATATTGTGCTCGATCATATCGATGATCACCTGCTTGAGGCCCGCGCTTACCAGCGAGCCGGCAAGGGTCATGATAACCGCGCACTCCTTGTCCCGCTGCATCATATCGACAATCGATGCCGCCCTCGCCAGATTCCTTGCCTGAAAAGCGGTCTCTCCCATCTGATCGATAAGCGGGACCACGTCGACAGACTTGATATCGATATGTCTGACCGGTTCTTTCAGCAGGTCCTGTTTTGTTATTTCTGTAGGCATGATAGTGGTTGCTTTCTGTAATAATTGAATGATGACTCACTGAAACCGGAGCTTCGACTTCGGCTGATCGCCCGACATGCCACAAGGCAAACCTTTTTGCTGTTTGCTCTGATGAAAAGAGGCGTATCAAAAAAACTTAAGGGAAATCGAAAAATACCGCAACTCAGGGGAGACAAAAAAAAGAGAGCAAGCTGACTATATCACACATTCAAATTACCGGATGCTGCTTCCTTCCGGATCTGACATGGTTGGGTAACCAAATGTTGTATAGGACTTGCTCTCAAAACTTTTTCTATGCCGAAGGGCTTGAATATAGCATGAAAAAACCATTCGAAGCAAATAAAAAAAGAACAATACGGCACTGATCGAGACAAACAGCTTTTTTCTTTATGGCAACTGTTATAAATTCCAGTGCATTAACAGAAACCTGTACGTGAACCTGCCGGCAGGCGCGAGGCAGTCACCGCTCCGATCATGACACACTATGAGCAAAAAAAGAATTTTAAGCGGCATGCGACCGACAGGCAAGCTGCATCTGGGCCACTTTACCGGCGCTCTTGAAAACTGGGTCGCCCGGCAAAATGAGCTGGATGCTGACGGACAGAGAGTTTTCGAGACATTTTTTCTTATCGCCGATTACCATAATCTCACCACTTCGCTCGAAACATCAGATATCTTTGACTGTACCATCGATATGGTTACAGACTGGCTCGCGGCTGGTGTCGATCCGGAAAAAAGCCCGATCTTTCGCCAATCCAGGGTAAAACAGCATACAGAGCTGTTCCTTATTTACTCAATGCTTATCACCGCGTCGAGACTTGAGCGAAATCCAACGCTCAAAGACCAGTTGAGAGACCTCAATATGGACGCTGTTTCCTACGGTCATCTCGGTTATCCTGTTCTTCAGGCCGCCGACATACTGCTCTACAAGGGAAATATCGTTCCGGTCGGGGAAGATCAGCTGCCTCATGTTGAAATAACCAGGGAAATAGCCCGACGCTTCAACAACCAGTATCAGCACCCCGCCTTCGGCGACGTATTTGAGGAACCCGAGCCGAAAATCACGAAGTTTTCGCGACTTGCAGGTCTTGACGGCAAAACGAAAATGTCAAAATCGCTGGGAAACACCATTCTTCTCTCCGATAAACCGGAAGAGGTTTTCAATAAACTGCGTAAAGCGGTTACTGACACACAAAAGATCAGAAAAAACGATCCGGGACGACCGGAAGTCTGTACGGTTTTCAGTTACCACAGCAGATTTTCAGACCCCGACTCCGTTGAAGCGATAGCACGTGACTGCAGGTCAGGCGCTCTGGGTTGTGTCGACTGCAAAAAAGCATGTGCTGAAGCAATCTCCGGAGAACTTGCCCCGATCCTTGAGAAAAGATCAGGTTATGCGTCCCGACCGGAGATGGTAAAAGAGATTCTGCTCAGTGGTGAGGAGCATGCCCGCCGCATCGCTGAAACAACCATGCAGGAAGTGCGGACCGCCATGAACATCGGCTGAGTTCGATCAATAACAACACCTATAGACAGAAAACAGACAATGCCTGATAGCGAACAATTTGCTTTCATCTTCGACATGGATGGAGTTCTCGTAGACAATATGCACCTCCATGCACGCTCATGGGTTGAACTTTTCAGGGATTACGGACTCGAGGGCCTTGACACTGATCGCTACCTCAGGGAAACAGCCGGCATGAAAGGCCTTGATGTTCTCCGTCATTTTCTGGATCCGGATATTACCCCGGAGAGAGCCGAG
>JAPHUN010000199.1 GCA_026193435.1 Chlorobium sp. | reverse complement strand
TCCGCGAAAACATTTACCTTTCCTATGAGCAGGTCCGCCTCGACACCACCCATATCGAGCCATTCCCCGCTGCCGCCGATATCTTCAAGGGGTATCGAGTAACGATAGCGCGCCCACGTCCCGCCTACAGTTCCATTGACCGGCCCGGAATCAAGCGTGTAGAGAATGTTCACTCCGGCAACCTGCTCTGTCACGTTATCCTTATGTTCGATTTCACTTTCCGTCCGATGGTAGCCAGATGTACGGATGGTGGTGACCACGCCCTCTTTCACGGAAGCATCGATCAGGTTGCTTGAATAAAACGCCGTGAGCCTGAACGGATCCAGATCGAGGGTTGTCGCGGCGCCCTGCATGAAACCGTTTTCTGCACTTGAAGCGTAGGCTTTCAGCCGACGCCCGGAAAGCTTCACCCCGAGAGGATCTACCCCTTTTGAAAGGTATCTGCTCTGCCCGAACAGCAGCCCCTGACCGAAATTGACCGTATAGTTACCGGCTATCAGCCGTTCGAAACTCCCGGAACCGTCGTAAGCCACACTCAGCGAGGTAAAGTCGTCGATATCAGGTTCTCCGATATCATTTTCCATTACCGCGTTTACCGATATCCCTCCATTGACCACCTGCAACCGGTTGTACAACTTGTAGTTCTCTCCCCCGTATTTCCCTGAAAGAACCCCGCTCCGCCCGGGGCTTTCACTGAAGTATCTGCCGTACCAGTTGCCGCTTATGGGTTCGGATTTCTCAGGGGCTATACGCTTCATGGATTCAAAGGAGAGAAAGAGAGAAATCCTGCGCGCCAGGTCACTGCCGATAACCCCGGCAAGCTGCTCCACAGACATCAGGGGGCCGTTCTTCTCCCGGTACTCGATAATCCTGCGGGCATCGTCGTTCGAAAGAAACGGGATAAGCAGAAGGTCTTCTTCCGTCGCGCTGTTGACAGGGATTTTCCTCTGCTTCAGCTCCTGCAGTTCAAGAATCAACTGCTCGATGTCACCGGGCATATCGCTTTGATCAAAAAGCGCTTCAAGATCATCGTCTGCGAAAATCGGCCGAGATTGAAGAATGAATAGATGGAGAAATGCCGCTAAAAAAAGAACGACAACTCTCTGTTGCCGTTTGAAGAAGAAGGGTGCTCTCATTACCTGAAAAGTTTACGTTTCAGCAGGTTTGCCTTCAGAGGCCGGAACTTGTCAGCATGAGCTGCTCAACCTCTGTCGATGTAGCATATCGCCACTCCCCTCTGCGAAGCTTTCCTGCGCGCAAGCCGGCATATGCCGTCCTGTCAAGTCTCTTCACCTCATAGCCCAGAGAACGGAACATCCTTTTTACCTGATGATTTTTCCCCTCATGAATGGTCAGGAGAACCCGCAACCCTCCCTGCATGATTTTTCCCTTGCAGGGACTGGTCTTTTCACCCGTATCTTTCAGCCGCATCCCTCCCGTCAACAGTGGCAGATCCTTTTCAGAAAAAGGGGTTTCAAGCTCTGCCAGATACTCCTTTTCAACTTCCGATGAAGGGTGCATCAACCGGTGAGCCAACGCCCCGTCATTGGTCAAAAGAATCATACCGGTGGTTTTCCTGTCAAGACGGCCTACAGGAAAGATACGCTCCCTGACATCCACCAGATCGAGAACCGTTTCCCTCTCTTTCTCATCACTGCTGGTTGTAATGTAATTTCTGGGCTTATTGAGTAAAATATACACTTTTTTTTCTTCAGGTAAAGCAAGTAACCGATTACTAACGACAACTTCATCGACCCCCGGTCTAACCGTTGCTCCCTTCTTTATCATTATGCGGCCGTTTACCATGACCTCTCCGGATTCAACCAGCCGGTCAGCGGCACGTCTCGATGCTATGCCGCAAAGCGCGAGGTATTTGTTGATCCTCACAGCAGTATCAGGGGTTTCGACATGAGCGTTACTGCTCTTTTTTTTCATGTTCTTCCGTTCTTTCTGATGAAGCGAGATAATCCTGTATTTCCTTGTCCTGGACAAGCTCCCTGATCTCCCGCAGTTTTGGAAGATCTTTAAGAGAGTTGAGATTGAAAAAATCCAGAAATTCTTTTGTTGTACCGTAAATAAGAGGCTTTCCCGGCTTTTCCGCCCTGCCTCTCACATCGATAAGACCGCGTTCGAGAAGCTTGTTTATCGCGTAATCCGGACTGACACCCCGCACCTGCTGTATTTCCCCTCTGGTTGCCGGTTGCTGATAAGCAATCACAGCAAGCAACTCCAGAACAGACTGCGAAAGCTTTCTCTGTATTTTAGGGGCAAGCATTTTTTTCAGGGTAGGCTCAAGCATGCCGAGCGTTAAAAAGCGAAACCCCCCGGCTATACGGACAATGCTGAAACTTCTCCCGGTCGATGCATAGGAATCGTTCAGGCTCTCGACAGCTGCGTCAATATCTTCTGTGGAAAGCTCTTCAGCAAGCACCTGAAGAATATAGTGCGCAGAGACAGCCTCATCCGAGGCAAATATCACAGCCTCGATTTTCTGTAGTATGGAGGGATCTTTTTGTGACACGTTGCTCTCGGAAAAGTTGCGTTCCAGATAGAAGGGATGTAGATCAACGCCGGATCAGGAACAGCACTCTTTCTTCAATGCGGACGAGAAATCACAGTCAATGCCTATACATTTCTCGAAATTATACCAGAGTTTCTGACACGGGAAATTGTTCTCGTAGAGCGCTTTACCGATAATAACCGAGTCAACTCCGTACTTTTCAAGCGTGCGGAGCTTTCTGAGATCCTCGGAACCAGTCACTCCCCCGGAAGCGGTTACTCTCATACCGGCTTTTTCGGCAAACCGTTTTGTACTCTCAAAGCCTACTCCCTGCATCATGCCGTCGCAGGCTATATCGGTATAAATAATCCTTTTGACACCGAGTTTTTTCATCTGCAGTGCAAGCTCATAGTCCTTCATCCCGCTGCTCTCCGTCCAACCCTTGATTTTAGGGATGCCGTTCTCGGCATCGATACCGACAACGATCTGTGAAGGGGAGTACCGTTTCAGCAAATCCTCTATAAGACCGGGATTTGTCACTGCGGCAGAGCCGATTACCACTCTGCTTACCCCGATATCGAGATATTTCGCCACAGCATCGATTGAGCGCAGGCCGCCGCCCACCTGAACAGGAATATCAAGATCTGTAACTATTTCCCTGATTTTCTCAAAGTTCACCAGTTTACCGGTCAAGGCCGCGTCCAGATCAACGACATGTATCATTTTGGCGTTCTGCTTCCGCCATATGATGGCCATGTCACGGGGATTATCAAGATATATCTTCTTCTTGTCAAACTCTCCCCGGGTAAGCCTTACACACTTCCCGTCCTTAATATCTATAGCCGGAATTATCAACATACTCATACTCTCCGGGCATCTTTTAACATTTGGCAAAATTATCCAGCACTTTCAATCCTGCATCCGAACTTTTCTCCGGATGAAACTGTAGTGCGAAAATACCATTTTTTTCAATGGCTGAACAAAAATTTTTTCCGGCGAACATGGTCGTGCCGGCTATATCTTCAGCATGAACCGGATCGCAGTAATAGGAGTGAACAAAGTAGAAAAAAGAACCTCCCTCAATACCCCGGAACAGCACGCTTTCTTTGGTGTACTCAACCGAGTTCCATCCTATCTGAGGAACCTTTTCCCTCTCGCTGTCAAAACGGAGAACATTGCCGGGCACAAAACCCAGACCTGTGTGTTCCCCCCGCTCTTCACTTCTGCCCATAAACAGCTGCATGCCGAGACAGATGCCAAGCACATGCCTGCCTTTATCGACATGCTCCCGAAGAGCATCACTGAATCCGGAAGCGTTAAAGGAATCGATGGCATGACCGAATGCTCCGACACCCGGGACAAGTACTTTCTGATAGTCAGGCAGTCGGGAAGCGTCACCGCTCACTACCGTCTTTACACCGAGATATTCAAAGGCTTTCTGCACAGAATGCAGGTTTCCCGCGCCATAGTCAGCAATAAAAATCATAACTGGAAATTCAAATTCATGTTAATCGCCGCATGCACAGGCACACCCCGGTTCATACATACCTATGGCTTTCAAGTACGTGGCAAATGCTATTTCAAGGGTATCGGGCGTGACTGCTGTCAGTACGGGCTCGAAACCGGAGTTGATCAACCGTTTATCACTGTCTGGCATTCTTATCACCGTCAGCTCCCCTATCTCGTCCGCCAGGGCTTTGCGGAGTGTTTCGAGCTCTTTCAACGACTCCTCTCCTGCCAGTTCCGCCAGCAGTGCATGACAATCAAAAACCTGCTCCGGTTTTGAAACCACCGCATGCAGCATACAGAGATCACCGTCCCTATTGAGCATCATCCCTTCAGTCTGTAATGGATCGGCCAAGACAAAATAGCAGTCCTCATTGCCTTTCGCTGGATTGAGGGAAATTATTTTCTGCCCGTTGAATGATGGCATCTGCGTACCGACAAGAACTACCGTATCGGCTTTCAGCTCTTCACCAATCGAGATACCTTCGGCATGCAGACGGTCAAGAAGCGCGGTATTTGCTTCCCCGGATATTTTGGCATATCGCACGGAATCCGGTTTTTCTGCCGCCCTTTCTTCACCCAGAAGATAGAGAAGCTTGCCGTTAAACCGCCTTGCAAGCCTTGCCGCGGCATAGGTCTGCTCTATAGTAAGCCTCGGTGATACCACAACAGCGAGTTCTCCCGCGGATGCAAGTATCGCTTTGGATTCCTCGACTGACGACTGGTCGGCCGTATTGCCGGGGTGATCAAGCAGCTGATAGCTGAAGCGCCCTTCGGCACAGATAACCGCATTGTTGACCGGGTCTCCGTCAATACTCTGAACCCTGACAACCCGTTCTTCAGCTGTAGAGACCATCAATCCGCAACCTCTGCTGCATGAACTGCAGCTCGTCACGGCTTCTGTTGCCTCCCAGGGACCAGCTTCTTTTCCTGTATTCGGTGCAAGTGCGCCTGTAGGACAGACATCGATACACATACCGCAGGCATCACACCCGGTTTGCTGAAGCGGATCGTCAAAATTGGGACCGATTCTTGTCGAGAACCCGCGATTGATAAAGCATAGCGCCCCTATTCCTCTTACTTCAGTACAGACTCTCACGCAACTTCCGCAGGTAATACATTTATCACCCTCTATCCTGATAAGCGGGTGCCGCTCGTCATTGTCATACTTTCTTTTATCGCCCCGAAATCGCGCATCATCCGCACCATACTCGGTGGCATAGGTTCTCAGATCACAGTCAAACCTTGCGTTACAGCCGCATTCTATACAACGTGAGGCTTCAGCCATCGCCTGAATTTTTTCAAGACCCCTGTTGATAGGCGCCCATCCCCCGTCTTTCAACCGTTCTTCAGCAGGCAATACGGTATCCTGAACTCTTTTTTTATGGGTGTATCGCCCGGCGAAGTCCTGCATGTTCAGATCCTGAACCCGTCCGCGGGTAATGGCATATTCATGCTGAAGATGTACATCAGCACCGGCGAGATAGAGGTCAATCGCTTTGGCAGATCGTTGCCCCTCACCAACAGCCCTGATTACGGTATCGGGTCCGAAAGCACAGTCTCCCGCAGCAAAAACACCCTTTCGGGAAGTGACGTTGGTCTTTTCATCGTACACAAACGTTTTCCAGCGTGTAGTCTCCGGCTTTTCCGGATCATCCTCGACACAGGTCATGTCAGGGTCCTGACCGATAGCGCTGATAACCAGATCGAACGGCAGATCCTCTTCAGATCCCTCGACCGGGACAGGGCGTCTCCGTCCGGACTCGTCAGGGTCCCCGAGCTTCATGGAGATGACACGGAGATGAGAGACCCGGCCGTTTTCATCGACCAGCACCTCAGTGGGCGCGGCAAGAAACCGGAACTCCACGCCCTCTTCCATGGTCTCATCCTGTTCCATCGGAAGAGCCGGCATTTCTGCCTGGGTTCTGCGGTAAAGCAACGTCACATCAGCTCCTTTGCGCCGCGCAACCCTTGCGCAGTCCATTGCGGTATCACCGCCACCGATAACCGCCACGTTATTACCAAGAGCAACCTCTTCTCCCAGAACCACTTTACGTAGAAAGTCAATACCCCCGATAACCCCCGGAGCATCTTCCCCGCTTACTCCCATAGGCTTGGCCCGGTGAGCGCCTACAGCAAGAAGTACAGCGTCAAAGCCGTCTTTTTTCAGGCTTGCGATTGTAAAATCCTCTCCAAGTTTCTTTCCCGTCCGTACCTCGACACCAAGATCAAGAATGGACTGAATCTCATTGTCAAGCAGCTCCCATGGCAGACGAAATCTCGGGATACCATAGCGAACCATGCCTCCGAGTTCAGGCAGTGCCTCGAAAATCACCACTGCATGGCCCATCTGCCGGAGATAATACGCGGCACTCAGGCCCGCAGGCCCTCCCCCGACAACAGCCACTCGTTTACCGGTATCGGGAGCAGTTTCGGGAAGATACGCGCCGTTCTCCAACTCATATTCAGCAGCAAATCTCTTGAGCGGGTTGATTGAAACCGGTTCATCGACAAGCCCTCTCCTGCATTGCAGTTCACAGGGATGAGGACAGATACGACCGCATACCACCGGCAGCGGGTTTGACTTTTTAATAAGCCTGACCGCGGCTTCAGGGTTCCCGTTGGCAATGTGCGCTATATAGCCCTGTATATCGATATGCGCCGGACAGGTAGCTTCGCACGGAGCGACGCAATCCCCTGCATGGTCGGAAAGAAGAAGTTCCAGTGCGGTCTTCCGGGCAGTGATCACTTTTTCGCTATCCGTATGGATAACCATGCCTTCTGCCACAGCCGTGCTGCAGGCAGGCAGGAGACCTCTTGCCTTTTCTACCTCTACCACACAGAGAAAACAGGAGGCGTAAGGCTGTAAACGGTCGTCATAGCAGAACGTCGGAATATGAACCCCGTTTGCTGCTGCCACCTCACGGATAGTAGCCCCGGCGGGTGCCTGAACTGAAACATCGTTCAGGAAAACGGTTACTGTATCGCTCATAATAAAAACCTGGGTTGATCGTTTCGTAATACTGCCTGAAGCTGCATCACGCCATGCTTATGCAACGCTGATAGCATCGGAATTACAGACTTCAACACACATACCGCAATTAACACAGAGGTCAGGATCAATCACCCAGCTTTCCGGCTTTTTGATCACTCCTGCAATCGCATCAACCGGGCAGTACCGTTCACAGATTGAACAACCTGTGCAGGTATCCTGCATAATGGTATGGGTGATAAGACCTTTACAGACACCTGCCGGACACCGTTTTTCCTCGACATGAGCGACATATTCGTCTCTGAAATATTTCAGTGTCGTCAGTACCGGATTGGGGGCGGTCTGACCCAATCCGCAAAGGCTGGATGATCTCACCTGGTGAGCAATATCTTCCAACGTATCGATGTCATCCATCGTTCCCTGACCGTCGCAGATCCTGGTCAGCAGCTCTTTCATGCGAAGGGTACCTATCCTGCAGAAGGTGCACTTACCACAGGATTCGATCTGGGTGAACTCAAGAAAAAATCGTGCAATATCAACCATACAGGATTTGGTGTCCATAACAACCATACCGCCCGAACCCATGATAGCGCCGGTAGCATTGAGCGCTTCATATTCGATCGGTGTATCGAAAAGCGATTCCGGAATACATCCTCCGCTCGGCCCCCCAAGCTGCACGGCCTTGATCGGCCTGCCGGCAGATGAGCCTCCCCCGATATCGTAAAGAACTTCCCGAACCGTTGTCCCCATAGGAACTTCGACCAGGCCGCCACGCTTGATGGGCCCTGCAAGAGCAAATACTTTCGTACCCTTGCACTGCTCGGTTCCGATTGCTGCATAGGCTGCGCCTCCATGCTCGATGATCCATGGAAGGTTGGCAAGCGACTCGACATTGTTGATAATCGTCGGTTTCCCGAAAAGCCCCTTGACTGCCGGAAAAGGCGGGCGAATACGCGGCATCCCGCGTTCACCCTCGATAGAGGCGATCAGCGCGGTCTCTTCACCGCAGACGAAGGCGCCTGCGCCCTGTTTAACGGAAACGTCAAAATCAAAAGAACTTCCGAGTATGTTTTTACCGAGAAACCCGGCATTCCTGGCATCATTAATAGCCTTGTTGAAATATTCGACAGCCAGAGGATATTCCGCCCGGATATAGGCGTACCCGGAAGAGGCCCCGATCGCATAGGCCGCGATAAGCATGCCTTCAAGCACACTGTGCGGATCGCCTTCCAGCAGAGAACGATCCATGAACGCCCCCGGGTCACCCTCGTCTCCATTGCAGATCAGATATTTCTTTTCACCCTTCGCGGACCGGGCGAATCCCCATTTAACCGCAGTAGGAAAACCTGCCCCTCCACGGCCTCGCAAACCGGATACTTTTACTTCCTCTATGACCTGTTCAGGCTCGATCCCCTCCCTTATAATTTTTTCTATCGAACGGTATCCTCCCCTCTGTCGGTATGCATCCAGGGATTCAGGGTCAAGCTGCCCGATATTGCGCAAGGCTATCCTTGTCTGGCGGTCAAGATAATCAGCCCCGATCGACGGCATGGAAGAGCGGATCAACAGGTCTTGTCGCATCTCCCCTTCACCCCTGTGAAAACGAAGAAGATCTGGAATGTTTTTCTTATCGACTTTCCTGTAAAGGCACGCGCCTCTCTTCTCATCGATAATCTCAACCATAACTTCATCGTGACACATCCCTAAACAACCGACACTTCTTATTTCCGCTTCTGGAGCAAGTTCAGTGAATATATCTCTAACATCATTCGATCCTGCCGCTATGCCGCATGTGCCTTCACCAACAATTATCTCTAACGGTTTCGATGGCTGTAAATTCATTGCCATACCTCCTTTTTCTTTTTCCCTGGCGATTTCCTGTCAGGTGCGTCCGCATCACTTTTCTCCTCTTCATGACCTGGCAGAAATTCCCCTTGCTGACGAGCATGCTTTTTCAGACTTCTCTGGGCATCGGTTCCTTTCAGGTTCCCGAATGTCTCATCGCCGATCACCATAACAGGCGCAAGGCTGCAGCATCCTATACACGCCACATCGTCAATGGTATAGCTCCCGTTCGATGCCGTATCCTCATCTTCATCCGTTATCCCAAGGCTCTGTCGCAGAGCCGTATTTACCCTGTCAGCTCCGCTGACATGACAGGCAGTACCGTGACAAACCTTGATAACATGCCTTCCGACCGGGTCCAGACGAAACTGGGAATAGAATGTTGCGACGCCGTAAAGCTGACTTGCCCCGATATCGGTTTCCGCAACAATGACATCCATGGCTTCTCTCGGCAGATAACCGTATTCATTCTGAACCGCCTGGAGCAGAGGAACTGCCGCTGAAACGTTTTTTCCCGTTTCAGCAATCCATTTCTGTACCAACAACTTATCAACCGTTGCGTCCAGGGAGTTTTCTTCCACGACTTTCTCTCCTTGTTAATGATTACACATATACACCACACTTCACCACGGTAAAAGAAATAAGCGCGGTGTCAAGCATGAATAGTAATTGCCCGGGTCGATCAGCTCAACTCAACGACGCAGGGATTACGACAGAAACCCTCAGGCGGAAAACGCCTGTAATTAACTAAAATCGTTATCAATCAAAAAATAATTACGGCAAGCCTGACAGGAGGCATCTCTTAACCACCGCTTCTATCAGCAAACCTTCTGCGAAGTTCTTCCACCCGGCCCCTGTTGACTCCAAGATCGGAAAACCCCAACCTGGATGCCGAACGTACCTGAATAACAGCTTCGGCATCGTCCATGCGAAACTCCACATCATCGACAAAACCGAAAACAGGAACGGTAAACGTGGACCAGAGATACCCTTCCTCTTCATGCCGCACCGCTCCGCCCATTGAGCCGATCATCTCTTTGAGAAACTTCCAGGCCTCATCCGGCGACATTTCCCTGAACGCCAACGGCTCTACGAAATCAGGAGAACCGGAAGGTTCACTGCATACACAGTTAGGAGTTCCCGGACACGGTCTGAGCCGCCCCTCGGCAAGTTCAGGCTTAGCGGAGGGTTCAGGCCATAAACCTGACGTGATGCCCGTAACGGTTTTAAGCATATCATTGATGATGTCCATCGTAGTCGCTTTTGTGGTTATCGTGATAGCTGTTTAAGAGCCTCTTGTAAAATACAGTGCTTTTATTACCAAAAAAAACATCAGTGAACGAGGCCGCAAGCGCTCACAGTACCATCCACCAGAGGGGTAACGTAAAAAAGGCCAGCACAATACCCACAGCAACCATAAGATTTGCCAGCGGAGGATTGATGCCGTGTTCCGTCGCTATGATGCCCGCTGTGATCATAGGCGGCATAGCCGCCTCAAAAAGCGTTACGGTAATCGGCAGTCCGTCGAGGTTGAAAACCTTGACATACAACAGAAAGAGTACAAGAGGAGCGAGCAACAGTTTAAACCCGAGACCCAAAGCAAGATTGCGGACATTACCCCCGAAATGGCCCGTATTCAGCTGGCATCCAACGGAAAACAGGGCAAGTGGTGCAAGCGTGTCGCCCAGACGCTGTAACACCGGAGTCAGCCATGCAGGATACTCCAGGGGAAGCAGTAGAAAAGCAATCACGAGCGCGATAAAGGGAGGAAAAAAAACAATCCGCTTCAGGATGTCCTGTGCTGAAGGCAACCCGTCAGAATAGATTCCGGCAACAATAATTCCCAGCGTCGAGAGTACCATGAACGAGCCAAGCTGATCGACAACGATCCCGTTCACCAGAGCCTCCTTGCCATAAAATGCCTCGATCATAGGCAACCCAACAAAGGAAGTATTGCCGAGACTGCCGGTCAGCATCAGAGCCCCGACAGTTGTTCGCGGCAAGGTAAAAAGCCTGCCCAGCAGGAGAAAAAAACCTGCTCCGAGGCCAAAGTGAATCCAGGGCATAGCCGCCATAAACAGCATATCCGGGGAAATGGTGAGTTCATGGATCGACAAGAGCGTGATTGCCGGAAGAGAAACATGAATAATAAAACCGTTGAGCACCCGGGGTGTACTTTCAGGCATGTTACCGAAACGCCGCAACATGACCCCGGCGGTAAAACAAACGATAAGAAGCAGAAGATTGTGCATGTGATCGCTACATTATTCTTTCTGATTGAGAATTTTCTTCCTGTACTCTTCAAGATTCGCGGTCAGACAACCGACCAGCTCAGAAGCGACCCGAAGCACCTGTTTCTGGTCAAAGTCCTGTTTTCGCATCTGCTGATAAAACTGACGGGCAAGGTTCACGGCAAGAGCTTCTGGATCAGCTCTTTGCACAACGATAGCGTCAAAGTTAAAAACGATTTCGTCAACAGCTTTATTTTGCATGTCAGTCTCCTTGCGTATGGAATGGGGTTTGGGGAATTTCAACGCACGACCTGCTTTGCAGCAGCGATTATCCTGTCAGAAAGAAATCCGAGAAAAGCATCGGCATCGTTAATACAGGGAATAAACAACGTTTCGCCGATCCCGCTCCGCTCCAGGGCTTCTCCGGCCCTCAACAACGTTTCGTTGCCTTCGGCAAAAAAACCCGCGGCAAAAAGAGAAACGCGGCCTGTATTCTGAGCTGCCAGATCCTCAAGCACCTGCTCCAGGGAGGGAGTTGTCCAGGTTCCGCCCACATCATGATTGAGATAGGCGGTAATGACATCCCCGTAGAAGTTTCGGGCATCCTTTATGATTGCCTTTCGCATCGATTCGGCAAAAGCCTGTGTCTCGCGCGCGCCGGTCTGAAACCGGGGAGCAGCTCCATCTGAATCGGCAACAAGCGTCCCGTGAAAGGCAAGAACAAGCACCGGCTTCTCAGCATAGTCACTCCCCGCGCCAAAGGAACAGCTGAAAATATGATCAAGATAGAGCTCCATCAGGGCACGCTCTTTCCATAAGGGGCTGATGACCTTGATACCGGCAAGCTCTTTACCGTCACAGAGTTCCTGCAGAAGGTAACAGATTGAACCGCAGGTCAACCTGCTTTCCACAGGGGACATGGAAAGCATAATCCTCAGATCGTAGTTCCCGGTGCTCCGGATAACATCTTCAAGGAAGGGAGGGGTTACTGAAAAAGCCGTAAAAACATCAAATGAGAACGCTTCATCCTTACAGTGCTCACCCAGTTTTTCACCGATGCCGTTTGCCTGCATTCGGGTAATCTCGTTATGCGGGGAAACGTAACCGGTTTTTCTGAACCTGAAGCTGTTTTTCAGACCTGAGATAACAGCAATCAGGAGTTTGAACGGGGCAGGAATCGACATCACCGCGGAAGCATGATCCAGAGTGTGACGGGTCATGGAAAAGTTGCCTGTAAATCCCGTGGTTTCCGCTTCCCCGTGAGCGGTTATGATAACCGCCGTCTTTCTCCTCTCCGGGCGGTCTTTTCCCGACAGCGACGGGGCGGCTTCATCCATACCTTTCGTGTTTCCTGCTTCTGCCTTCATACCATCTCGATCTCAAACTGTCATAAACACACAATGCACGATCAGTTACAAAGCAAGCATCTCTTAACCGGAATCACTCTTTCTTTTCAGCGTCTATCTTCGTATCCATGCCTTCCCTGAACCTCTCTTCCGGCGTCACCACAACGCTGTCCCCCTCAGCAAGACCCTCAAGGATTTCTATATACCGGACATCGGATGCCCCGCGGGCAATCTTCTGCTTTTGTAACTTCCGGTTCACGATTTTCCACACATAGTCCGAGCCGGCTTCCTCAAATACCGAGCTCACAGGAACCAGCAGCACACCGTTCCGGACGTTGTATATAATATTCGCGGTTGCCGTCATTCCGATCTGTATTCCCTCAACATGCTCATCGAGTTTTATATATACCCTGGATGTTTTGGTGATCTTGTCGGTCTGGGGAACCACCCGTGAAACTCTGGCAGAAAAACGTTTTTCCGGCAATGCATCCAACGCTATTGCTGCTCTTTGTCCTGTTTTCAGGCGAAGCACGTCAAGTTCATCAACCTCAACGTTGATCATGTAGCTTGTCGTGTCGACTACCCTGGCCACAAGCGTATTGGCAGCGATATAATCACCTGCCTTTGCATTCTGGAGTGTCAACACCCCGTTAATCGGCGAACGTACAATTTTTTTTCTCAGATCATTCTGACGGCTTTTCAGTTGCAGTTCGCGCTGCCGGAGCAACTTCTTTGCCTGAAAATACTCTTTTTCGGCTTCTTCAAGATCCTGTCGTGAAATTGCCCCTGCCTGCAGGAGATTGCTGCTTCGCTCACGTTTGATACGTAAATCTTCAGTTTCGGATCGCTGTTCCGCATAGGCCGCGCCGGCCTCTTCGGACGCAAGCTGAAGCTGACGCTCATCAAACTCCAGAATAGTACTTCCTTTGTTCACCCATTCTCCGGCAAGAGCGCCGACAAAACCTACCGTTCCCGATAGTTCACTGCTGAGATCAGCCATTGCATCGGCATCCACGTAGCCTGTCGCGTAGACCGCCCGGGCCAGCTCCATTTTCCTGACAGGATGGACTTCCACAGAAACAGTATTCCCTCTCGTAATGAGATAGATGATCGTTATAAGAAAAATGACCCCGAGCGCGATGGTATATTTAGGGAGTATTTTCTGTAGTGACTGCATAACTATTCGGGCAGAAGCATTGAAATGTTGATGTGGAAGTTACGAGTTTCCCGATTTTTCTCCTTATCAACCTTGGTTTTTCCATAATTTTATCAATCTTTAGGATCACTAGTAAAAACGTCTGATACAGCTTGCGGCGAATCAGACTTCCTTAGCATTAATCTGCGCTGTACATGAATGAGCATCAAGATCTTCAAAAAAGCTTTTTAGAGACCGTTTCCTTTGACAGTAACGGCCTTGTACCGGCTATCGTTCAGGACCATGAGTCCGGAAAAGTACTTATGATGGCCTGGATGAACCGTGAAAGCCTCGAAATGACCCTGAAAAAAAGGCAAGCCTGCTACTGGAGCCGAAGCCGAAAAAAATTATGGCTTAAAGGGGAATCCTCAGGAAATATGCAGGATGTGCATGAAATCCTGATTGACTGTGACGGTGATACCCTGCTGTTGAAGGTCTCCCAGAAAGGCGGCGCATGCCATGTAGGATACCACTCCTGTTTCTACCGGAAGGCAAAAAGCGACCTCTCTCTTGAAATCTGTGATACATTGATGTTTAACCCGGAAGATGTCTATGGTAAAAAAAACTGACTCGTCGGTCAACCGGTCGAAAGAGACGGCAGAATCTCTTTTCAGATCGAAGTCACATGCCTCGATAGAGCATATGTTTGACGAAGTCGCACCCACCTATGACTTTCTCAATCATCTCCTGAGTCTCGGCATAGACAACTACTGGCGATCCAACGCCGCCCGAAAAGCAAAAAAGCTGATCGGAGCAAATCCCGCTCCTGCCATACTTGACGTAGCAACAGGAACAGGTGATCTGGCACATGCAATGGCCGGGATACCCGGCTCCACGGTCCAGGGGTTTGATCTGTCCGGGAACATGCTCGAAATTGCCAGAAAAAAGTATCCGGAAATCACGTTCAAGCAAGGATATGCCGAAAAGCTGCCTTACGAGGACGCCTCTTTCGATATTGTCTGCGCCGGCTTCGGGGCAAGAAATTTCGAAAACCTTTCTCAGGGTCTCAGGGAGTTCCACAGGGTGCTCAAACCGGGAGGTCACGCCCTTGTTATCGAACCGATGATTCCCAGAATTCCTCTGATGAAAACCTTGTACCTTATCTATTTCAAAAAGGTACTTCCGAAAATCGCAGGAATGTTCAGCAAGTCAAGTTTTGCCTATGACTACCTGCCGCACTCGGTTGAAGAGTTTCCCCAGGATGAGGCATTCACCTCGATTTTAAAAGAAGCCGGGTTCAGCAGTGCTGAATATCACCCGATGACAGTTGAGACATCTATACTCTATGTCGCCCGCAAATAACATCCGGCAGCAGATCTATCCCCCGCCTCGCTTCCGATTGTCGCTGCCGGAGCAGAAATCAACCCGGTATTTTTCGAAATTTCTGCATACATGAGCGTTTGCTGAACGATCCTGATGAATTTTCCTGATAAGTGCGATGACCTTGTCAACATCGGTAACATGAAAAATCATTCGCAGATCACTCTCACTGATCAGATTCTCTCGTAATACCTCCCTCTTCATCCATTCCAGAAGGCCGCCCCACAGAGAACCGTAAAGGATAACCGGGGTTTCGCAGATATGCTCAACCTGAACAAGCTGCCATGCGTAAAACAGTTCCAGCAGCGTGCCGATCCCTCCCGGAGCGACGATAATCGCGTCTGAAAGCGCCATAAAGGTATCAAGACGGCTGCTGAACCGGTTAAAATCCTGTTTGATGTCAAGATAGGGGTTGGGCATCTCTTCATGAGGAAGCCTGATATTCAGGCCTATCGAGTGTGTAGGGGAATTCGCGCTTTTGTGACCCGCATTGGCTGCATTCATGAGCCCGGGCCCTCCTCCGGTCACGACATCGAAACCCGATTCGGCAAGCGCTTTGGCTATGGCAAATACATCGAGGTATTCCCGGTCTCCTTCGCTGATGCGGGCAGAACCGAAAATCGCGACACGATAGTGAGGATCCATAGTATG
>JAPHUN010000108.1 GCA_026193435.1 Chlorobium sp. | reverse complement strand
TGAGCAGACGGTCAGTGAATATGGCCTCGACAAGATGCGTTTCGGGGATTTCGTCGCTCTGCTGGATCATGATAACCGGTATGGAAGAGCCTACCGGCAGGGCGCGGTTTCCATCGGCGTCGTTGTCCACAGCGACTGCAGGGTCGCAGGCCACGGGCCCGGCGTGACGACAGTATTGACCTGCGCCGGTCCACTGATCAAGCCGGTCATAGACCCTTCAGCGAATATAGCGGATCGCCTGGGAATCGGCACGGTACTGAAAACATCGAAAAAGAAGGGGGCGAGCGGAAAAAGATCATAGTCTCACGAGGCCGCTACTGGAATTTTTCATCTTCTCTGATTGTTTCATTCATGTAAGTGGTCAGATTATTATTGACTGCACGTATGAAGTGTTTGATGGTGTGATATCTTTAGCAACATAAATTCAAAAGGGGGACATAATGGCACTCAGGTTATACGGCAGGGATCCTCTCAAAATGTTTGAAAACGTCTTTAACGATACGGTATCGCCTTTTGTTACTTCGATGGTTGCACCTTCGTTCAAGGTTGACGTGAGTGAGGATGAGAAAGCTATCTACATCGATGCAGACATGCCGGGTATGAACAAAGAGGATGTTAAAATCAGCATGGATGAAGATGTTCTGACAATTACAGCTGAAAGAAAGCATGAAGAGGAGGAAAAGAAGAAAGACTATCACAGGGTCGAGCGTTCATACGGCAGTATGAGCAGGAGCTTTTCGCTGGGAGAAAATGTTGATCTTGACAATGTGGATGCAACCTATGAAAACGGTGAGTTGCGGGTGGTTGTGATGAAAAAAGAACCAACGGAAAAGAAAGCAAAAGAGATCACCGTCAAGTAAACGACAACAAAAAACCCTCTGTTTCCGGAGGGTTTTTTGTTGTCGTTTTTTTCTGTACTGTCAGCAGTTTCTCACTGTTGACGAGTTTCGATCCTTGATGGTGCTTTCATCGAATTCATCCCAGTCATGCTCATCGTGTTCCCGCTGATACCCGGCTTCTTTAAGGCCGAAGCTCATGTCGGCAACCATCTCAGGACGTTTTTCCTTGAGGTTTTTCACCTCATCCTGTGTAAGAATCCTTGATTTATCGAATCCGAGATCGATCTCGATCTTGCGATTCTTGGTTTTTACGCGATCGATGTCATAGAATCGTTTGGTAAGCGTCGTCTTGGCAAACGCCTTGAGACATCCAAGCATGTATTTACGTACATAAGGGTCCTTGATCCAGGGATATCCGAAGAATGTTTTTCTTGCGTAGAATCTTCCGTAGGATTTCAGCACGCCTTTCAGGACATCTTCACGCTCCATGTTGTCCGGTTTGATAATCGGAGAGACGAAGTTGTAGCGGGAGTAGTCACGAACTTCAACCCTGTCACCAAGTTCCTTGAAAAGATCTGAGAATGGCCATGGTGTATAGATAGTCCAGTTGGCCATATCAGGATCCCAGTCCTTGCAGAGCTGGTAAGTTTCCTCGATGGTTTCCGGGGTTTCATGTTCGAGGCCCATGACGAACTGCGCTTCAGCGACGATGCCGTTTTTCTGGAGCAGTTTGATGGCTAATTTGTTTTCCTCAATAGTCGTCTCTTTGCGGAAACGGTTGAGGTTCATCTGGCTCGCGGCTTCAGTACCGAGTGATACATGCACAAGACCGGCCTTGCGGAAGAAAGGCAGAAGATCCGCGTCGCGCATGATATCGGTAACCCTTGTGTTGATACCCCAGGTTACATCGAGCTTACGATCGATAAGTTCCTGACAGAGGGAGACAAATTTCTGCTTGTTGATGGTTGGTTCTTCATCAGCAAGAATGAAGAATCCCACATTGTATTTCTTTACGAGGATTTCGATTTCATCAACAAAGTGCTTCGGACTTCTTGCTCTGTATCTCCGCCAGAACTGCCACTGTGAGCAGAAGGTGCAGGTAAAGGGGCAGCCTCGCGCGAAATTCGGTACAGCAAGGCGGCAGTTGAGAGGTGTATAAATGTATTTGTCCCAGTCGTAGAGGCTCCAGTCGGGAGTCAGGTCGTCAAGGTCTTCGATAACCGGATGAGCGGTTGTGGCATGAACCTCTCCTTCATCATTGATATAGGCTATACCGGTGATGTTTTCCCGATCCTGCTTGTCCGTACCTGCGTCAATGGATTTGATGAGGTTGACGGCGATCTCTTCTCCTTCACCCCGGATAACATAGTCGGTTTCCGGTGCCTCGGAAAGAACCTGCGGATACATGAAGGTCGAATGAATGCCGCCCATGATCGTTCTGATCTTCGGGTCAACTTTCTTGGCGATTTTCATGATATCCTGAGCCTTGAAAATAGATGGCGTGATATTGGTCGCCATAACCACATCAGGTTTGTTTTCACGGATAATCGCCTCAAGGGTTTCATCTGGAAGGTCGTCAGCCATTGCATCGACAAACCGGATCTGTGAATAACCCGCTTTTTTCAGGGCACCACCAATATATGCTACCCAGCTTGGTGTCCAGTTGCCGGCGATCTCGGCTCCACCAGAATGATAATTTGGCTGAACCATCAAAATTTTCATCGGTATCCACCCTCCTGATATGTGTTGTTGTTAGCCTCAGGGCGCACTACATTGTCCCTGATAAGCTGTACTGATAAAGGTTGAAAAGAAATAATCCCAATTGGTTTTCAAAATGTAAAGAACTACTAATTTACAATTAATTTCTGAAAAAATCATTAGCCATACGTATTACTTCCGCTCGGCGTGCATGAGCATGGTATGATAAAAGCCGAAACTGATTTTCTGCCTGCTCTTTACGAACATTCCGTTTTCTTCCATTGCCTTGTTCATATTTTCATCAGTGATCATCTGAATCGTTGTTCTTCTCTCTTTTTTCGGGAAAAAACCTCCTATCCAGTGCTGCAGCGCGAGTATTTTATTGTAAGGAGCGTAGGTGAAAATAATCGGCCCTTTTGTAAGGTTCGAAAGATTTTTGAATGCTTCCATAAACCCTTCCGCGGGATAGTGGATGAGTACGTCAAAACAGACGACAGCATCATACATCCCTTTGACCTCTTCTATCGTATTTACCTCAAAATCAATCTTTTCCTGCAGGCCTTTTGCGGTAGCTTCTTCACGGGATTTGTTGACCATCTGGGCAGCAATGTCAACAGCTTTGACATGGTAACCATTCCCGGCAAGTTTAATGCTGAAAAGTCCTGTGCCGCATCCGGCGTCCAGAATCGTCGCGTCTTCAGGCAGATTGAGTTTCTGTAGCCACTCAAACGCCTTGTCCATCATGACTGCGTGCCCCTGCCTGACTGTCGTTCGGACCGTTGACAGCTTTTCATTTCCGTAAATTGATGACCAGCGGTTGAATCCGTTGCCGTTGAAGTAGGAACGGAGCATGTTCTGGTGTTCTTTCGCATTGAACGATGATGGATTGCTCATTCTGTTTTACTCAGTTGATAATGGTTGTCAATAGTCGGCGTCATGGGGCGCTGTGAGCGCCTTCCATGCTGTTTTCAAGTTCAGAGTACAGTTCCTGCAGTTCTTCAATGGTTTCCTTGTCGGTTTTCCAGAACCCTCTTGAATTCGCTTCAAGAAGCCGTCTTGTCATAGACAGGGTGGCGTGAATATTGAGCTTTTTCAATTGTTCAAGCATCTCCCTGTCTCGCAGAAAGGTCTCGTTAAACTCTGTGTATGTCCAGTCTTTTACCGCAGAAGCTGTTGCGCTCCATCCATAGGTGTTGCTCAGATGGGACTCGATCTCCCTGACCCCTTCATAACCGTGATCAAGCATGGACCGGTACCATTTCGGGTTCAGGAGTTTTGTTCTGGCTTCGAGAGCAACCATCTTTTCAAGGGAACATATCTTCTGGTTTTTTCCGAAACCGTTCACATCCCCAACCATTACCTTCGGCTTCGAATGGCTGATCAGTTCCACTGATTTTGAAACACCTCCAAGGTACTCATAATAATGATCAATGTCGGAAATGCCTATTTCATAACTGTCGATATTCTGATAGGTCAGCGTGACATTTCGTAAGGCGGAAGTTAATATTTCCGGTGATTCTTCCCATGATCCCCGTGCATTGAATGAGAAACATTTCCGGTTGATAAATGTTTCAGACAGTTCACTGTCGTTTTCCCAACTGCTGCTTTCAACGAGGTGATTGACATTGGCGCCGTAGCTGCCTGGCGCGTTTGAAAAGATTCTGTTTGCCGCGTGTTCCGGAGAAACTCCCTGTTCTTCTGCTTCTCGAAGAACGTTTCTGCGAATAAAGTTCACGGTTTCCGGCTCATCAGCAGCGGCTGCAAGCCGTACAGCTTTGTCAAGAAGGGAGATTTGATGTGAGAGCAGATCCCTGAATATGCCGCTGACTGTGATAACAACATCTATTCTCGCTCTTCCCAGTTCATCATATGGAATAAGTTCAACGCTGCTCACTTTTCCCAGTTCATCGGTTTTAGGGCGTGCCCCGATGAGGGCAAGTGCCTGTGCAATTCCTTCACCGTCACTTTTCAGGTTATCCGTTCCCCACAGGACAATCGCGATCGACTCAGGAAGGCAGCCGTTTTCTTCACGATAGAGGCAAAGAAGTTCCTCTGCTGATTGTTTTCCCCGTTTCTGCGCCGACAGTGAAGGGATGCTGAACGGGTCGAGGCTGTGCATGTTGCGGCCTGTCGGAACGATGTTGTGGTTGCGCAGGAGGTCGTTGCCCGGCGAAGGTTCGATGTAGCGCCCTCCGAGGGCATCCAGCATTCCTGAGATCTCCCTGTTGCTGATCATTGCTATGAGTATGTGCTGCAACAGCTCCCAAAGCCCGGACAACTGCCCTGGCCTGATCGATGCTGTCCGATGCAGATAGTGTTCTGCTGCCGATACTCTGACCTTGAAATTCGCTTCAAGTATGCTGCGAACTTCATACTGCGTTTCTTTTGCCGCGGGAAGGGTTCCAATGAAATGCCGTACCGTTTCCCTGGAAATATGCAGAAGATCACGCCATTCGCGTTCCTCCTCACTGCCGTTGGTGTTTTGATTGACAAGCTGGCTGTAGTCACGCTTTCGAACCTTGCAGATATATTCGGGCAAGCACATATTCTGCAGTGCGGCAACGGGATGAGTGATAAGCAGCGCCAGTTGATCAACCAGATTTTCAGGCGTAGGGTTTTTACCGATCACGTGCAGGCCCAGAGGGATCATGCGTTCCTCAATCGTGTACAGTTCACGATTAAGTGCCGTCAGGTACTGCTCGATCGGGAGCTGTTCGCGGTCAGTGTTCAGATCGAGTGTATCAGCCAGTGAACCTATTTCTTCAAGAATTTCCTGAGCAGGTGTTTGATGATAATTTTCTATGAGATCTCTCAGCTGACGGAGTCCTTTATAGAGTCCGGCATGTTCGAGAGGAGGAGCGAGATAGCTGACGAGTGTCGCAAAACCTCTCCTCTTGGCAATCGCACCTTCACTGGGATTGTTGACACAGTAATAGTAGAAATTCGGCATGCTGCCTATAAGACGTTTAGGCCAGCATGATGCCCCGAGTCCCACCTGTTTGCCGGGCATGAACTCAAGTGCTCCATGAGTGCCGAAGTGAACGACTGCGTCGGCTTTCCAGATATGTTCGATCCATGCATAGAATGCGGCAAATGCATGGTTGGGAGACGCATCTTTTGCCATGAGAAGACGCATGGGGTCTCGTTCGTAGCCGAAGCTCGGCTGCTGGCCGATAAAGACATTGCCGAACGTTTTCCCGAGAATATGAAAGCGATTACCGTCATTGAGCAACTCTCCCGGAGCGTTGCCCCAGTGAGTCTCGATTTCATAGTATCCGGGGAAAATTCTCCGGTACTCATCAACCGGAAGATGCTCAGCGACATTTCCGTCTGTTCCGAAAAGGTCACGGTTTCCTTCGAGAAGAGATGCTTTGAGCTCCTCGACGCTTTCGGGAAGAGTAATGTCATAACCGGTTTGCCGCATTTCCCGCATCAGCATGAACAGACTTTGAAAAACATCGAGGAAAGCGGCTGTTCCGGCATTGCCGAGGTTCGGCGGAAAATTGAAGAGAACGATGGCTATCTTTTTTTTAGAAACGGTTTTTTTCCGTAGATCGACATGTTTTCTGACACGTTCAGCGATTCGCTCTATTTCTGCGGGTAGAGGGATTGTTTTATCGCTTTCCTCTTCAGCACCGGCATAGACATGCGGCTCAATCGCTCCGTCAAGTTCAGGGATGGCGACGCTTAGTGCT
Organism: Chlorobium sp.; assembly: GCA_026193435.1. GTDB lineage: Bacteria > Bacteroidota > Chlorobiia > Chlorobiales > Chlorobiaceae > Prosthecochloris. Next base: position 4,615 of record JAPHUN010000108.1, on the reverse strand, counting down.
GTTTGCAGCGGGGTCAGTCCGAGGTTGCCCGATTGCCATTGCTGTATTGACTGGAAAGAGAGCGGAACAAGATTGATATAGGGTGCCGAGATTTTTTTGAGCGCCTCTATTGCCTCGGCTGCTTTGTTTTCTGCAGGTCCGCCAACCAGTGAGAAGCCGGTTGCGTTGATGATAAGGTCAGGAGAGAGTCTGCCTTCATGCGCATTTCCGAAAAAGCTGTTTATGGCTGGTCGGAAATCGAGGCCCCCGCTGTACGCGATATAGGCGTCAAGTCCTCTGGATTCCAGGGAGCGTAGCAGGTGCTCAATGTGCTGCATGTTTTTGCTCAGCACCGTGGCTCTCATGGCGAGAATGGCTACCTGGCCTCTCTGTCCGGTAGTAGTTCTTTTTCCGAGCCACTTACGGAAGAGAGCTGCAGAATAAAAAGGTTCAGACGCGTCCGGGTGACAGAGTGCCGCGTCCGGATAAAAAATCGGATCTTTCTGTGGGAGTCGTCCGGTAAACGAAGCCGCATACCGGTCTATCAGCAGACAGAGAAAGCGTTTCATGTTCTCATCCGAGCCGTTAAGCCAGAACTGGTGCGCGGATATGAAGGTGTGCATATCTCTTGACTTGCCGGGAAGGTGTTTCAATACCTTGCTGATATTTCGTACAAGGGAGAGCTGGCGATGGCTTTCGCTCTGATTTTTGCCGGGTTTAAGCTTTGCCGCCAGGTCACTGAAAACACTTTTTTTCTTTTGTTCGCCTTCATACCTGAGCAGTTTGAATTTACCCAGTCGTGTTTGACGGATAAGAGCGGGATTGCTTGTTATGATGCAGACAGGACAGGCCGCAGAGGAAAGAAGATTTTCGAGAGGCCTGACAATCTCTTCGCTGAAAAGCATAGAACCGAAAATGAAATCCGCGCAGGAAACCGCCTGTTGAAGGTTTCGCCAGACTTCTTCGTTTTTGTGCAGGCCGAGATTGAAGATCATGACCTCGAGCCTGCAATCGTATTCACGGTTCAGAACAGCAGCGGCATTTTTTAACGCCCTGTTGTTCGTGGATTCCATAGTCAAAAACAGAAAGCGCATACGGACTACTCTGTATTGTTTTGTTGATTTCAGCGGCTTTCAGGTGGACTCTCTGCTTTGAGGGAAGATCTGCAGGGTCTTCTTCAGCGCGATACCGGGTCTGCTGTTATCAGGGTATGCGGCTCCTCGACGGTCGCCTGCAGAGAGTCTGGAGAGGGTATTATATGATGAATGCCTGATTCAGCAGAAAGAGGCGTTCATTGGAGGAATGGAATCGAGCGTGCGTCAGAAAACGGGGGATAAAGCTGTATGGTGAATAAATGCCGGCTTTTTTGCGAAGAACAGCATAATACGGTGAAGAAGGAGGGGTAGAACGTACTGATGATTCGGGTTTCGCAAGAGAATATGAATAGAGTAATGAAGAGTTGTTTTCATAGAAGCCTCCGGACGTAAATTGCCTCGAAGCGTTTTCATTACTTTTCGACTTGGCGTTGAATGAAGAAGTTTTTGCGAGAAATCCGTAACCTAAAACAGAAATCACGAAAAAAAGCGATATCTCGAAAAAACGCAACAACCTTCTTACTATGTGATGCTTTTCAGGCGATGCCATACTCCGGTTTTTTTAAATATAGAAAACAGTCGGTTAATAATAAAAGAACCATTGCGGTTGCGAGCTGTAGTTCTGTCCGGTTTGCGTGCTATGAACGTGATAATCGGCTGAAAATGGAAAAAGGCGCCTTTTTGTGGCGCCTTTTTCGCTGAAAACCATGTTTTTACAGGCGCTCAATCATCAAGCATACCTTCAAGACGATCCTCGAGATCCGCATAGATTGTCTGCAGATGGTCAATGGTTTCCTGATCGGCATTCCACATGCCCCGGCCGTTTGCTTCAAGCATTCTGCCGACAATGTTCAGGGTTGCCTGAGGATTGACCTGAGTAAGACGTTCACGCATTTCATCATTGAACGCGTAGGTTTCTGCGGCTTTTTTATATACCCAGTCGTCAACACCTTTGGTGACGGCATCCCATCCAAGCATGTAGGTGAAGCGGTTGCTGATTTCTGTCGCTCCTGTATGGCCCTGGTCTACCATGCTTTCAAACCATTTGGGGTTAAGGAGTTTTGTACGGAACTCGACTTTCAGCGCTTTGTCAGCATCATCTACCTTTACATCAGCCGTGAAGGTCTCGACGTAGTTCAGTTTCACGTCGCGGCCTTTCGTGTTTCTTCTTCGTGCAGAAAGTTGCAGTGATCCGGAAGAAGAGAAGTACCGGTCGATATCCGAGATGCCGTATTCAGCTGAATCTACCTGCTGCACGACACGATCTACAGTTCCAAGAAGGTTTTCGAGAACCTCCGGCTGTTGATCACCATACCTGTTCCCGCCATAGGCGAAACTGGTTCTTTTTATGAACATGTTGTCGAGATCTTCTTCGGATTCCCATGCGGAATCTTCGATCAGTTCCTCGACCATCGAGCCGTAGCTTCCCGGTGCCTGGGTGAAAAGTCTCGAAGTGGCAGCCTCGAATTCCACACCCTTTGCAACTGCTTCATCAACATGTTTTTTGATGTTGTTCATCTCTGCCGGTTCGTCCGCTTTTGCGGCGTCTTTTACCATCTTGTCGAGAAGATCGACCAGCACGCCGAACGTATCGCGGAAAATAGAACTGATCTGAATAAGAACGTCCACACGAGGTCTTCCAAGCCTTTCAAGAGGGACAAGCGCGTAGTGGCTTATCTTGCCCTGGGCATCGTAAGCCGGTTCGGCACCGACAAGGTTAATAATTACCGATACAGCTTCTCCTTTGCTTTTTATGGTGTCAAGGCCCCAGAGCACCTGCGCGATGGTTTCCGGATAGTCGCCGTTATTTTCCTCCATGTGCCGCGTGATAATCGTGTCGGCAATCTGTTTTCCTCTTTTGAACGCCAGTTCCGAAGGAATCCTCCATGGGTCGATTGCATGCATGTTTCGTCCGGTCGGCAGAATACTCGCGCCGTCGCGGACGATATCACCACCAGGGCCGGAAGGAATGTATTCTCCCCTGAGGCCTGACAGCAGCGCGGACATTTCGTTACCGTTATCTTCCAATGCCTGTTTAAGTGCAGCCCCCTCTCGAAGCGCGGTGTTGACCGATTCAGCTATCTCCGCGGTGATTTTCGCTTCTCCTGTCAGCACCTTGAATACCGCTGCAGGGTTTCCATTGTTGGTGAATATGGTCTGTTCAATAAAGTCCTTGGTGTGTTCATCGACCCGCTCACGTACTGCAAGGGCTTTGGGATCGCCTTTCCTTGCCCTTGTGGCAAGAGACGCATAGTCTCCGTAGGTGGCGGATTCGCCGATCGTCTGAAGGATGACTGACGGCAGCGAGGCTTCATTCCCTCTTACTTTGAGGTATTCGGTAATGGTCGTGAGCTGATTTTCAAACGGAGGAGTTTCGCCGAAGATATGCAGGGCATTTGATATCAGCTTGCCTTCGAGTTCCATAAGATAGGTGTACAGACGGCTGAGGTAGTCGCTGAAGTTTTCTCCCTCAATTCTCGGACAGTCATCAGTCAGATTGAGCTGTTCAGCTTTTTCGATAATTACTTCCTCTGCTTCAGGGTCTGCTACTTTACCAAGATCGCGTTCCCGGTAATCGTTAAGCAAATCCTTGAATCCCGGCAGCTCCTTGTAGAGACCGGCTCGTGCAAGCGGAGGGATATTGTGAGAGATCATTGTCGCATAGCCTCTCCGTTTGGCGATATTTGCCTCACTCGGGTTGTTGACAGGGTAGATATAGAGGTGCGGGACTTCACCAAGCAAGGCGTCGGACCAGCAGTCGCCGGTGACACCGAGTTGAAGACCGGGCATCCATTCCACGGTACCGTGCATGCCGACATGAACCAGCGCATTGGCGCCAAACGTGCGGCTGATCCAGCGGTAGAAGGAAATGTACTGGTGATGCGGAGTGTTTTCCTTGTCAAAAAGAAGCCTCATCGGGTCACCCTGGACTCCAAGGCGCGGCTGTACGCCTATGAATATGTTGCCGAGAGTAAGGCCGCCGATGAATACCCTGTCAGAACCGAGAGGCGCGATATCTCCGGGGAAACCACCCCAGCGTTCTTCTATGCGTTCCCGTTCCCTGATGGAAGTGATCTTCTGATAAGCCTCTCTGTCGATTCCGAATGCGTCAGGTACATGCGCCTGGACTTCATGGTCGGTCGCTTTGTCAAGCATGCTGAGCAACTCTTCCGGAGAATCAGGAAGGGTTCCGACATTATAGCCTTCTGCATCGAGTTTCTGCAGTATTTTATAGATACTTTTAGGGACATCGAGGAGCGCTGCGCTTGCTTTGCGTCCCATGCCCGGAGGATAGTCATAGACAACGAATGCTACTTTCTTGTCCTTGTTTTTCGTATGCCGCAACTCGGAATACTTGCTCGCGAGCCCGGAAAGCCTTTCAAGCCTGTCTGGAACCGTCTGCAGCTTTCCGTCTTTCACCGCACCCAGAACAACCGGACATACGGCACCATCCATTTCCGGCAGAGAGTAGGTCATTGCTGACTGGAGTGGAACCACCCCTTCCGTTTTCCAGGAATTGAAGTCCTGTATAAAGAGCGGTT
>JAPHUN010000210.1 GCA_026193435.1 Chlorobium sp. | reverse complement strand
TTTTGCCTTTTGACCTTTACCTTTTGACTTAGTATTCTGATGGATTTTTTCTCGGACTGGACATGGTGGGGCTTTTTGGCCTGTTCGGTGACTGCTTCGGTCAGCCTTGTTTTTTTTCAGAAAATCCGTCTGTCGCTTCTGTTCGCCATCGCCCTGTTCTGCCTGACGTTAGTTGTCGGCATGTATGCCCGGACAGGGGTAATCTCAGCGGTCGTCGGTCTGGTCATCACACTTTTCTCCGGTCTGGGTGCCCTTCTTTTCTCTCTGATACTGTCCGGCATACAGGAGATGCTCAAGAAACGATACCGATAAACCCGCCTCTCTTCAGACATCCCTCCCTATCATCTCGTTACTAAACGCCCATATTTCATACCCAGTGAATCGGCAACAGCCTTGTTGGTAAGAAGGTTTTTGTGGGTATTCAAACCATCGAGCAGCCCGGGCATGACCGTGACCGCCTTCTCGACACCCATATCGGCAATCACTTTGATATAGGGAAGTGTGTTGCCTGTCAGCGCTTCCGTAGAGGTTCTCGCATAGGCTCCAGGCATGTTTGTAACGCAATAATGCACCACTCCTTCCTCTCTGTAGACCGGATCTTCATGAGATGTCGGTCTCGACGTTTCTGAACAACCTCCCTGATCTATCGCGATATCAACAAAGACAGCTCCCCTCTTCATGGAGCCAAGCATCTCACGGTCAAGCAGCCTGGGCGCGCTGGCTCCGGGAACAAGTACTGCGCCGACAAGCAGATCGGTATCTTCAAGTTCATCAGCGATATGCTGTCGGGTTGAAAACAGGGTCTGAACCTGTGGGCCAAGGACAGTACTGAGGTATCGCATTCTTTCCTGATCTCTTTCCACTATGGTGACCCTGGCTCCGATCCCTTTTGCCACTAAAGCCGCGTTCATGCCTGCCGTGCCGCCTCCGAGAATAGTAACCTTTCCCGGCATGACGCCGGGCACGCCTCCCAGCAACACGCCGTTTCCGCCGAAATGATTGGCGAGATAGAACCCGCCGGCCATAACGCTCATCTTGCCCGCTATCTCGCTCATGGGTGCCAGCAACGGCAACCGTCCGTTCTCACTCACCGTTTCATATGCTATCGAGCTGACGCCCTTGTCAACAAGGGAGGCTGTCAGCTCCGCATCAGCCGCGAGATGCAGAAACGTAAACAGTACCTGTCCGGAACGCAGATATCCATACTCGGATCGTACAGGCTCCTTGACCTTGACCACCAGGTCAGCCTGCCAGATTTCAGAGGCATCCCGGACAACCCTGGCGCCTGACAACCTGTATGCTTCATCACTGAAGCCGCCGCCCTCTCCCGCTCCGCTCTGGACAAGTACACTGTGCCCTGCGTCCTTGAGGTAGCGTGCCCCTGCTGGAGTAAGGGCAACACGGTTCTCACTAAGTTTAACCTCTTTTAGAATACCTATACTCATGAAAGCATAAACCTGTTGAGTTGTTTATTCGTTTATTTGCTGAGTCGTTAACCACCGCTCGCTATTGACTATTCATCGAGAGAGCCTACACGACAGCAAACTGCGGAATATATTCTGAAGCACGCCTCATGGCGCGGTCGCGTGCGCGGCAATCCGGCATATGCCGCTCCAGAAGCGTCCAGAAACTCTGTGAATGGTTCATATGAACGGTATGACACAGCTCGTGCAGAAAAATATACTCGACCAGTTCAGAGGGAAGAAAGAGCAACTTCATGTTGAGGCTTATCGTGCCTCTGGTCGAACAGCTTCCCCACCGGGTCTTCTGGTGGCGTACCGTCCCCCGATTATACCGGAAACCGTACTGCCTCGCTGCTTCTTCCAGCCGGGGAAGCAGTTCTATCAAGGCTTTCCGGCGAACCCATTCACGCAGAAGGTCACCCTGTAGAGCAGGATCTTCGGCAACAGCATGAATCTCGATAACCCGTCCCGATCTTTGCTCAAGATAATTTCGTTCCCCTTTGCCCCGGAGGCAAAAAACAGTCCATTCCTCACCGATGCTCCGAAGGGAAAGTTTTTCGGGCACCCCGACTGTTCGGGGATGAACGGATGGCATTTTTTCAAGCGCTCTTTGTATCCATTCCATCCTCTCCCGGACGATTCCCGGAACCTGACGCGTATCGAACCCCGGCGGCACCACCACCACAAGCCCTTCATGAGGCGACACCCGCAACCGGACATGCTTTGCTCGCTTGCTTTTGCGTATGGAATACAGGATATCCTCTCCGGAACCCGCACTATGTAATCGATGCTTTCCTGTCATGAACGCAGTATGCTGTTCCGGCAAATGTGAAGCAGCCCGGTACAGTTTTTTTCTTGTGAACGTATTCTCTCTGATGGCAATTCAAAAACGTATTGCACGTCTCGATTGAAGCGACAGGACTTTGCTGTCCACTCAGTTCTTGCGGATATGGCTGACCGCATCCACCTGCCTTGAGAAAAGGT
>JAPHUN010000071.1:0-17500 GCA_026193435.1 Chlorobium sp. | reverse complement strand
GCAAGAGTGTCTTGATCAGTACAGATTTATGCTGGATGCCTATTCGTTAAGCGATGAAGAGTTCACTGCCCTGAAGGAGATGTCTTCTGTTCAGGATGTCAACCGCTCTTGCACGCTGACGCTTGATGATCGTCTTTTTGCGTTATGTCTGAAAAAATTCACACGATATTCGTTCAGCGAGGTCGTTGACTCTTTCGACAAGGGAGATCCGGTGGAAAATATCGCGCCGATGCAGTCGGCCATTATTCTTCGTGCGGATAGTGAGCATGTTATTATAGAAGGGGTTTCCGTTATGACGGCCGCTATTGTCATGGCGTTTGAAGAGGGAGAGGTGATCGCAAACGCCTTGGAGATGCTTGCTGAAAAGCATGCGGATCTTTTGCCCGGCAGTGTCGCGAATGTACGCCAGGGGTTTTTGTTTGCGATCCAGCAACTGGTTGCTACAGGGTATCTCAGGCCGGATTAGGAGAGAAGGAACCACTCTTATCCATGATGTATCAGTTGATGAGCCGCTTATTCATGAAGGAGAGCGCCTCGCTGGACAGGGGCTCAACGCTCAACGTCAGTTCCTGCGGCCGATGAGATTCTCCGACCTCACGGCATGAGGTAGAGGTAGTCGTAATGGATCAGGGGTTTTGCTCCTTTTCTTCCCATGAGCTCTTTTGTCTCTTCTGAACTGTATCGAGCCATACCGTAACCGATGGTTTCTTCGTTTTCAGAGCAGATTCTGATAATATCCCCCTTGTAAAATGCTCCTAAGACCGATTCGATGCCTACAGGCAAAAGGCTGTTAGCTCTTTCCTGGGAGCGGAGGGCTTTTTCTGCTCCGGTGTTGATGGTTACAGCTCCTTTTTCAAGTCCCTCACTGTGCGCTATCCACCTTTTTCTGCCGTAGACCGGTTTTTGAGGGACAAACCTGGTTCCCGCATCTTTGCCGTCGAGAAGGTCGAGCAGGATCCCGGGGGTCTGTCCGTTAGCGATGTGAACGGCTATACCGAATCGCGAGAGTTTCTGGGCGATATGGCATTTGGTCAGCATGCCGCCCCTTCCGAACTCCGATTTTCCCGGTTTGATATACTGATGGAAATGCTCGGTTGCTATGTCGACGGAAGAAATAAGACGGGGCGGCTTCTCATCACCGGACAGGTCAAAAAGCCCGTCGATATGCGAGAGAATGATATAGGCGTCTACATGCATCATTGAGGCGATGAGCCCTGAAAGCTCGTCGTTGTCGGTAAACATGAGTTCTGTAACAGAGACGGCGTCATTCTCGTTTACTACGGGAATGATATCGTATTTCATCAGTGATTCGAGGCAGGTCCTGATATTCAGATAGTGCTGCCGGTCACGAAAATCACTTTTAGTGACAAGTATCTGAGCGATTTTCAGATCATGCTTTTCAAAGAGATCGGCGTAGGTATTGATAAGCCGTATCTGTCCGGTCGAAGAGAGTACCTGTCGGGATGCTATCGGCGAAAGATCTTCATTGAGCGTGACTTTGGCCCGGCCGGCTGCTACCGCTCCTGAAGAGACAAGAAACACTTCCACGCCACGGCTGCGCAGCTCAGAGATTTGAGATACAAGCTCTTCGAGTATCTGCAGATCCAGTTCACCACGATTGTCGGTGATGACATTCGTACCTACCTTGATGACAATTTTCTGATAAAGCGGGTCTGACATAAACTACGGTAGAGATTCATGGCTCGCATGCAGTCCTGCGAAACCGGTTATGAAATATTGTTCACCCAATGTGACAGCGATACGGCCTGACAGCGTTCTTCCGATGACCGACCGGATGAAACCGGGGAGTCCGGCAGGGTATTTTCTCCGTGCCGGCGTGAGATATGATACGCTGACAGGGTAAAATAAAAAAATGCAGAGGCATCATTCATTGCCGATCAGATAACGAAAAACCGGTGTATGGCGGCTTGTCTGGTGCTATTTTACGATCCTGGAGTCTTCTTCCACGGCACTTTCTTTATGACGGCTTTCATAATAGTAAACAAACGCAGCCATCAGCAGGTTGCTGGCCAGGATGACCGAGAAAACCACAGGAAGAAGCTCAGAAGATGTTGTTACTCCGCTTTCGAGAACGATAAATGCCATAACCGCTGTCGCAAGGCCTCTGGGGATGATCCCCAGTGTCGACGAGATGTGCGCGCTTCTGATAGACGGGGAAAGCGGCCTGACAAGATTTGCCGAGGTAAACCTGCTGATAAAGAAAATTGCGATAATGGCCGCGGTCATCTGCAGCACTTCTTCTGTGAAAAAATTGAAATCAAAGAGCAGGCCGATAAAGACAAAGAAAAAGGTCCTTACAAGGAAGGTGAGTTCAGCGTTTATTTTTTTTACTACTTCGTCAAGTTCGAAATCATCAATATTGATCGTGCTGTTCATTTTGGCAAGAACGGACTGGGTTTTGAAGGCAAGTATTTTGCCGTTGCCGAGCAGGATGCCGAAAGCAAGAATGGTTATCGCGCCTTCACCACCGAGAAAATCGGTCAGGGTATAGAGGAGCAGGATGAACCCGAGAGTGAGCATGTAGGCCAGGTTCTGTTTGCTGAAATAGCCCATGAAACGGCTCCAGATCAGGCCGCTTAATGCGGCAAGCAGTATCGATGTTCCAAGAATCGCAAGAATATGGTTGAAGATCGACACACCCTGGAAATGTCCGGGCTCCTCAAGGATGTTTATGTAGAGAATGACGGAGATAACTGTAAGCACTTCACTGATAACAGCCTCAAGCGTAAGCAGTGTTTTCAGCTTTTTCGGGATGGACAGTCTTGACAGTAAAGGAAGTATGATCGCCGGGCTTGTTCCCCCGAAAATAAACCCGTAGAGCAGGGCTTCGCTAAGGTCCATCTGTAATCCGATAAGGCAAAACGCGGTTATTCCGGCGGATGCCAGAATAAAAGAAAGAAAGCCCAGCAGAAGAGCGGAAGAAAACTGCCGGATGACCAGATCGAATTCCAGATCAAGGCCGCCTTCAAAGAGGATCAGGATAAGCGCAAAGGTTCCGAAATAGGGGGCGATTCCGGAAAGAATATCACTCTGGAGAATATTGGTCGCAGGCCCGAGAAGTATTCCCGCGAACATGAGAATGATCGGGGTCGGGATCTTCGTTTTGGAGAAGAGAAAGTCGCCGACAACTCCAAGTACGATGATGCCGCCTATTATCGCGGCAAAGAGGGAAACATCCATAGGTGAGCCGGGTGATTAAATAAAAAATTATGTATAGTCTGTCGCATGATCCGAACAGGCCCTCCGAATGATTACCGTTCAGTAGACGCTGCTCTGTCAGGGTTTCATGTTACCATGACGAGTATCGTTTTCCGCTTCACGGCATTTTGCGAAAACCTGAAGGCTGAAACTGCCAAGCGTGAAGCCGTTTTTCTGACAGAGTTTTTCAAGGATTTTATTGAGCTCATCGCTCTGTACCTCAACGACCCGTTCACAGTCTTCACAGATAATATGCAGGTGGTTGTCAACGCCATAAGATTTTTCGTAATGCGTATGTTTATGGCCGAGGTCGATTTTGTTTACAAGATTAAATTTGAAGAGCAGGTCGAGAGTATGATAGACTGTGGCTCTCGATACGCTGATTTCCTTTTTTTTCAGGCGCACAAAAATTTCATCAGCGTCAAGATGGCTGTCTGATTCGTATATTTCGCGAAGGATGACAAGTCTTTCCCTTGTACAGCGGTACCCTTCTTCTTTCATCGACGCTTTAAAAAGAGACTCAACCTGCATTGTTTGCTGGGAGGGCTCCTTCTGAGCATTTTTTTGTGAAAAAGTCATGATACTGTTCTCTTATCTGTACTTGATATCCTTGATTCCGGAGTTGTAACGAATAGACGTATCAGGAGTATTTGTTTTCCCGCAACTTGTTCTGGACGTTCTGGAAAAGTCTCGAATAGAGAGGTTCCAGATTTCTGTACTCTTTGGTATTGACTTTCAGCAGGTAGCTGAACAATTCGTTTTTTGATTCAGCCCTCAAGAAGACAGGTTTCGGGTCGAGCAGGATGCCGTCTGTGCTCAGAGCTGCTTCGAGAACCAGCTCTCGAAGTGTTTCCGTGTTTATGTCCTGCTTAAGGTGAAAAGCAAGTTCGAGCGAAAGATGCCCGTTTTTTTGTACTGACTCAGTATAATTTATGATTTTTGAACGAAAAGCAGTCGTGTTCGGAATGATGATGATTTCATTCAGCCTGTTTTTTATCCTGATTACCAGCGGGCTTTTATAGACGATATCTCCGGTGATGTCACCGAGTTTCACTCTGTCGCCTATTCTGAACGATCCGGTATAGTTGAGCATGATGCCGCTGATTATATTCTGGACAGCCGGTACGGCACTGAGAGAGAGGGTTAGTCCCAGAATAATTGCCAGCGCCAGCGCTGTCCGGTTGTTTGCAAGCGGCAACGACGCGAAAAGGAGGAACGCCAGGAGAAGGTAGAGGATTATTTTGACGATTTTTCTTGTCGGTTCAGCCCATTCTGCCTCAAAATCACCGAGCTTAAGCTCTCCTTTTCCGATGTTTCTGAAGACGAGATCGCTGAATTTCGCGAGGTAGCGGGTAATAGCTATCAGGACGACAATTGAGACGATGTTGGGGATAAGGGCGACAAAATCACCTGAGATTTTTTTTGCCGGTTCGAGAACAAATGCGAGCAGATTTGTCGACAGGTCCGCTGTCCATGGGAAAAAACTCAGCACCGTAGCGAGAAATGCGTAGATCAGGAGAATTTTCAAAAACAGTTCTGTTACCCGGCTGAGCCATCCAAAGCCGGATGCCAGATGGTCAGGAGAGAGAAGTTGTAGTACTTTGTTCTCGCTGTTTGAATTGCCACGCAGTCGTATTTTCTGTATCCAGACGTCTATGAAGGAAAATAAACGGTTCAGGTAGTGCCATACGATCCCCAGAGCGACGAAAAACAGCAGGGATTTGAGTACGCTGAACAAAACATTCGTTCCGCTGGTTTCATCCCTGAACTGTTGTGCCTGAGTCGCTATTCTGGAGAGTACCGTGTAGGCTAACTCCTGTCTGGACATATCCTCAGCGACAGCATCTTCATCGCTGAATGCGGCGATGATATTTCGTGATGTACTGATTCCCGTAAGCAGTTTTCCCTCTACGATTCTCAGGGAATCAGCCGGTTCGGACGAACGGAAAAAATCCGACAGAAGTTGTGTGGTTTTCTTTGCCCGTTCCTCCGGGCCGATATCTTCAATTGTTCCGTAGAGACGAAATATCTCATTATTGTTGAGGATTACCGGAAATCCGCTCTCCTGGCCCAGGGAATCGGAAAAAGCATTGATGACCTCGATGTCGTCTATGGGCAGAGGCTCCGGCAGAATTGCTGTTAAGGAATCCTCAACAAAACCGGATTCTTCGGTAACGGTCGTGTCTGTTATTTGCGTTGTTGTGTCTTCAACAGCGCGGCATATTCCTGCAGAGAACAGGAGGATGAGAATAAGAGAGAGAGAGGAAAACGTTTTCATTGCCGGATCATATATGCGTTGATCTATCTGTACGGTTCATGCCGGTAAAGGTGGAAGAGAACGAGTAAAGCGTTCTCAGGCAATAACCGATGTTCATAGGAATTCTTGTCTAATTTACTTAAAGTTAAGCCGATATTGGCATATTCCATAGACAGGTTGTACCTATGGGAGGATGTTCTCCCGGATGATAGGCCCCATAGCGCGTCGCAGCAACTTTTTACACTGCGTGCAGGTTTCATTGTCAGTACTGAAGTATTCCGGATAGAGGTGATGGTATGGGCGAAGAGCAGTCGCAGCGCAGAGAAAAGCAGTGATACCTTTCAAATGGTTCGGGATGACACACGATTCGCAGGATACACTAGGAGAATGTTATAGATAAGTCTATATTTTTATTTTAGTTAAATGTTTCGTTCGGAATCAGGAATGTTCAATTCAGAAGGATATGATACTTCCCATTAACACATACAGTGATGAGGTGCTGCGCAGGAAAGCAAAACCGTTGAAAGAGAGTGACGCGCAGCTTGAAGAACTAATCGGTAATATGCTTGAGTCCATGAGGAATGCCGAAGGGATCGGGCTGGCCGCTCCTCAGGTAGGCGTTTCACTTCGTTTGATTGTTGTAGATCTTTCACTTGCCGAAGGATACGAGGCGGCCTCTCCGATGGTGGTCATCAATCCTCACATTCTTTCTGTGAAAAGTTTTAACTCCATGGAAGAGGGATGTTTGAGCATTCCCGATGTCAGGGGTGATGTCGTTCGTCCTTCCGCTATCCAGCTGAAGTACCGTGACCGGAATTTCGAAGAGTGTATAGGCGAGTTTGACCGGCTTACCGCACGTGTTATACAACACGAGATCGACCATCTTGACGGGACGCTGTTTGTAGACAGGATGCAGCGGCGTGATCGCAGGAAAATCCAGAAAGAGCTCGAGGCCTTATCCCGTGGCGAGATCAATACAAACTATCCTGTCGCCTTTCATGAAGATAGTGTGGTGAAATAAATAATCGGTTTTTCAATGAGAGTTATTTTTATGGGGACGCCTATGTTTGCCGTCCCTTCTCTTCGTGCCGTTGCCGAGGCTGACAATGATGTAGAGATCGTTCTTGTCGTTACAGGAAAAGATAAGCCCCGACGGAGCCAGCGAGCTGAACCCGAGCCCACACCCGTCAAGAAGGCTGCAAAAGAACTGGGTCTCGCTGTGCTTGAAATTGACGATGTCAAAGATGCGCGTTTTGCCGATACCATAGCAAGGTATCGTCCTGACGTTATTGTTGTGGCAGCATTTCGTATTCTGCCGCCCGCTGTGTATGAGCTTGCACGACTTGGTTCCTTCAATCTTCATGCTTCATTGCTCCCTCGTTACAGGGGAGCGGCCCCGGTTAACTGGACCATAATAAATGGTGACAGAGAAACCGGCGTGACCACCTTTTTTCTTGGCAGAAAAGTTGATACGGGCAACATCATTCTTCAGCAAAGAACACCTGTCGCATCTGAAGAAACAGCGGGCGAACTTACAGAACGTCTGGCGGATATCGGAGCGGGAGTTGTTGTTAAAACCCTGAAACGTATCAGGGATGGTGAGGCAGAGCCGACTATGCAGGATGATGCGATGGCGACCAGGGCTCCTAAATTGACATCGGAGAACACAAGGATCGACTGGGCTGAACCTGTAGACGCCATTTGTGATTTTGTCAGAGGCCTTTCACCCAAACCCTCGGCATGGACGGTATTCAACCACAGAAAGGTGAAAATATACAGGGTCGCTCCCGGTATGTTTCAGCTTCCCGAACAGGATGAACAGCAGAAGGTTCCCGGTGCTCTCGTGGTTGACGGCACCCGTATGTTTGTGATGGCGCTGGATGGATGGGTCGAAATTCTCTCTCTGCAGATGGAAGGAAAACGGAAGATGGGGGCTGCCGATTTCTGTTGCGGGTTTCGTTGTGAAGAGGAGTGTCCTTCATTTTCATAGGGGAACCGTATTGACTATATTCCCCGTTGCATTTTATCCGGGGTCGCTATGACGAATATTTTTTTACGGTGGTTGTCGGCAGGTGCCCCCCGTGTTTACTCAACTTTATACAATAAATTATATGTCTTCAAGCACTACGGTGGTTGATACTATCAGGAACTTCTGCATCATAGCCCATATTGATCACGGCAAATCCACCCTTGCCGACAGATTTCTTGAAGCGACGGACACTCTTCTGCACAACCAGGCGACTGCTCAGGTGCTTGATGATATGGATCTTGAACGCGAACGGGGGATTACCATTAAAAGTCACGCGATTCAGATGCGTTATACTTCAGCCGATGGTGAAGAATACATTCTGAACCTTATCGATACTCCGGGACACGTTGATTTCAGTTATGAGGTGTCACGTTCGCTTGCCGCCTGTGAAGGGGCGCTGCTTGTCGTTGATGCAACCCAGGGTGTGGAAGCTCAGACAATCGCCAATCTCTATCTCGCGGTTGAAGCCGGTCTGGAAATTCTTCCGGTCATCAATAAAATCGATCTTCCCTCTTCAGATCTCGAAGGTGTATCCCAGCAGATTATCGATCTGATGGGCGTTGACAGAAGTGAGATACTCGAGGTCTCCGCCAAAGCGGGTATCGGAGTCGATGCGCTTCTTGAAGCGATTATCAAAAGGGTTCCCGCTCCGGTTGACCATCGCAGCAGGCCGCTCAGGGCGTTGATTTTTGATTCGGTTTTTGATGCCTACCGGGGGGCAATTGTCTATCTGCGCATTGTTGACGGTATGCTGAACAAGGGTGACAGGGTCAGGTTTTTTGCGAATGAAAAAGTTTTTCTTGCTGACGAAATTGGAACAATGGGCCTTAAGAGGCAACCAGTGAAAACACTGGGGGCCGGTGATGTGGGATATCTGATATGTTCCATTAAAGATGTTCGGGATGCCAAGGTCGGTGACACGGTCACGCTCGCCGATGCCCCTGCAAAAGAGCGGTTGTCAGGGTACAAGGACGTCAAGCCAATGGTGTTCAGTGGACTCTATCCGGTCAATTCCAACGAGTTTGAAGATCTGAGGGAATCTCTTGAAAAACTATCACTGAATGACGCTTCGCTGGTCTATACGCCAGAGACATCGGCTGCTCTGGGGTTTGGATTCAGGTGCGGCTTTCTTGGCCTGCTTCATATGGAGATTATCCAGGAGCGGCTGGAGCGGGAGTACCAGGTCAACATCATTACAACTGTTCCTAACGTTGAATACAGGGTCATTTCGTCTGAAGGGGGAACACATGTTGTTGACAACCCTTCGAAGATGCCTGATGCGGGATTTATCGAGAAGATCGAGGAGCCCTATGTCAGTGTTCAGATCATCACGCTGGCCGAGTACATCGGTAACATTATGAAACTGGCCATGGAAAGGCGGGGCGAATATAAAAACACAGACTATCTTGACACAACACGGGTGAACCTCCATTTCGAGTTTCCACTTGCGGAAATCGTGTTTGACTTTCATGACAAGCTTAAATCGGTTTCAAAAGGATACGCGTCTATGGATTACGAGTACATAGGGTATCGTGATTCAGACCTTGTCAAGCTCGATGTACTTTTGAACGGTGAGTCGGTTGATGCTCTTTCTACCATAGTGCATCGATCGAAAGCCTATGAATGGGGCAGAAGACTTTGTCAGAAGCTGAAAAGCATTATTCCCAGACAGATGTACGAGGTCGCCATTCAGGCTGCAATCGGCAGCAGAGTGATTTCACGCGAAACGATTTCCGCCATGAGAAAAAATGTTCTTGCGAAGTGTTACGGCGGCGATATCAGTCGAAAGCGAAAACTGCTGGAAAAGCAGAAGGAAGGTAAAAAGCGCATGAAGCAGGTCGGACGGGTTGAAATTCCCCAGGAGGCTTTCCTCGCGGTGCTTAATATGGATGATCAGTGAGGATGGAATCAGGAAGCCCGGTAGCAGTCGGCAGCCTTCAGTTGACAGTTGGCAAGAAGACGAAGATCGTTGATTTGTTGAAACCCTATGGGATTGTCGCTCAACTTAGGTGAGCGTACGTATGGATGCAGCATCGAGTGCGGCATGACGTTCTTACTCGCATCTTGAATGCTCTTTAGGGCGCCTCTAAAAACTTATTGCGCGTCTCGATTGCTGCGTTGGGTGGTGCTCGAAATCCTCACGTACTGTCAGTACGCTCCGGTTTCTGCGCTCCATCCGCCTTGCACTCGAACCGCTCATGACACTTTTTAGAGGTGCCCTTTAGTGTTTTCCGATGCCGCGGGCAGCCGCAAGATTTCATGACGGAAAACGTCTAAAAAAAACTGGCAGAAGTTTTCTTGCAGGTTCTAACCATTAAAAAATAAACATTTTGGCAAAAGGTACGGGAAAAACAGGAAAACAGCATTCAAAAGAATGGTTTGAAGCGTTGCTTATCGCGTTGCTTTTCGCGACGGTTATCAGGGTATTTGTCGTTGAGTCATACCGTATTCCGACAGGCTCGATGGAGAGAACGCTCCTTGCCGGTGATTTTTTATTTGTTAACAAATTTGTCTACGGGGCAAAAGTCCCCTTTACCGATATCAGGCTGCCACAGGTTGATTCTGTAGAACGTGGCGACATCATCGTGTTCAAATTTCCGAAAGACAGGTCGTTGAACTACATAAAGCGGTGTATTGCCGTAAGCGGGGATACACTTGAAATTAAGGATAGAACCGTACTGATTAACGGTCAGGCTAACGCGCTTCCGGAACATGCGCAGTTTCTTTCCGGTAGTATGCCTGCCGGTTATCCTGACCAGCAGATTTTTCCGAGATATGCAGGTTTCAACAAGGACAATTACGGTCCTCTCCGTATTCCGCGTAAAGGGGATGTCGTGTCCCTGAATGAAGACTCATATTATCTTTACGCCGCTCTGATCAGAGAGGAAGGCCACACTATCGCTGTGCCCGGAGGAAGAATTCTTGTTGACGGGAAACCGGCAGATACCTATACCATCGAACAGAACTACTATTTCGCTCTTGGTGATAACAGGGACAACAGTCTTGACAGCCGTTTCTGGGGATTTTTGCCGGAAAGGGATGTTGTCGGTCAGGCGCTTATGGTGTACTGGTCATGGGACCCGAATATTTCCCTCTTTGATCCGGTTGAGAAAGTCAGTTCAATTCGATGGCAGAGGACCGGTATGATGGTTCACTGAACCGGCTCCGCCGTTCTTTCGGCCTTTTGCCGGTAGAGAAGAATACGTTTTGAGATTTCTTTGGTTGATCTCTCCATGGCTTTTTTGCTGAACAACAGGTTGCAGAGATTTATGTCATCAAGACAGAGTTCACGTATTGAAAAACAGTTTTCTGCCGTTTCCGGAAGATCCTGGCTTGCCGGTGTGAGCCCAAGGTCTTCAAGGGTTACCGACTGGAGGTCAAAGCCGGCACGCAGATGTTCTATAGTGAGAGCGTAGTGATTATCTGATGCTGCTTCAACTGTTCGCGAGATGGTTTTCTTGAACTCACTGTTCAGATAGGAGTTTGTAAGAAGATAGATCAGCAGGTACCCGGTGGAAAACAGTATTCCCGGGGATAATGCCAATGCTTTGAGCCAGTTTGCAATGGTTATCTTCCTGCCCGGATCAGTTTTATCTGGACGTTGTTTCAAAAAAAGTTGATGGGGTTGTAAGGGTTTTGTCTCTTTTCATGATAGTGATTTTTTCTCTTTATTTTACCAATGGCTTTTATTCATTCATCGCACTGATTTATGTCACATACAGGTCGTTCGACCGCTTTTATACTGAATCCTCTCATTAAAACCGTGCATGCGGATACGGAAACCCCTGTTTCGGTATACCTGAAACTCAGGGATGCCTATTCCTGTCTGCTCGAGTCCGTTGAAGGCGAAGAGAAACTCGCCAGATTTTCCTATATCGCCATTGATCCGGTTGCAGTTCTGAAAGGTTCCGTTGACGGTGCCACGACACTTGATATCAGGGATGAACGTTTCAGGAGTCTTGAAACGATTATCGAACAGGAACGTATCTGAGGAAAGTGATCGACTGTTGTCTCGATTCGTTCGGATCATCCCAGCGAACAGAAAGCATTGTCGGGACATCCCCGATGATCACCTCAGGCGCGTTCGGCTACTTCAGCTATGATACGATGCATCTTGTCGAACGGGTACCTCCGGCCCGTAAACCTGACCCGTCGGGTCTTCCTGATGTCTGCCTGATGTTCTGCGACAAGCTGGTTGTCTTTGATAATGTTAAGCGCAAGGTGTTTGTCATTGTCAACTACCTGGAGGATGAGGATCGAAAACGTGCTGAAGCGGCGATTGAATCCATTTGCGCAAAAATGTTTCTGCCGCTTGATACGGAGCTCATGCGGCTGGTTCCTGAAAAGAAAGAAGCGGTTGTTTCCAATACCCGAAAAGAGGAGTATCTCGACAAGGTAGATGTTGCCAAGGAGTATATCAGGGCGGGCGATATTTTTCAGGTTCAGGTCTCACAGAGACTGCGGCGGCCGTTGAATTCAAGAGCGTTTGATGTCTACCGCATGTTGCGTACCATAAACCCGTCTCCCTACCTGTATTATCTTGATCTGGGTGATTTTGAAATTGTCGGTTCATCTCCGGAATTGCTGGTCAAGGTCAGCGCCGACGCGAAAGGGCGGAGGATCGTTGATACCCGGCCGATAGCAGGAACAAGGCCCAGGGGGAAAACCTATGAAGAAGACGCGCAGATCGAAAAAGAGCTGCTGTCGGATGAAAAAGAGCTTGCTGAACATCTCATGTTGATTGACCTGAGCAGGAATGATATCGGCAGAATAGCCAAGGTGGGAACGGTCGAGACAAACGAGATGATGATCATTGAACGGTATTCTCATGTTATGCACATTGTCAGCAATGTTCGTGGTGAACTGCAGGACGAATACAGCCCGATGGACGCATTCTGGGCATGTTTTCCCGCAGGGACATTGACCGGCGCCCCCAAGGTCAGGGCGATGGAGATCATCTGCGAACTCGAAGAGGAAAAAAGAGGCCTGTATGGGGGGGCTGTCGGGTTTATTGATTTTCGGGGAGAGCTTGAAACTGCTATCGCGATAAGAACGATGGTGGTCAGAGACAATGTTATTTATTTTCAGGCGGCGGGAGGCATTGTCGCCGACTCTGTCCCTCTCAATGAATTTGAAGAAACCATGAACAAGATGAGAGCCGGTTTGCGGACTGTGGAAGCGCTTGAAGAATATCGGCGGTAAGGGGGCTGTGCGTGTTTCACTTCTGTATGCCTGATCGTAAGTTATAATGATAACGTAAAATAACTATTGAAAATGATGAAGAAGAACAAACTCACCTCTATTTTTTTGATTCTGGCAGGTGTTGCCATAGGAGGTCTCGTTTTTTCCAACCTGGAGTTTACCTTTCCGGGACAACAGCATGAGGTGGCGGTAACCAATCATGCCAGTGTGGCGACCGCCGCAAGCAAGGTCAAGGAGAAGCCGATTCATACGCTCAGAGACTTCAACGAAGCTTTTGTCGATATCGCTGAATCGGCAACACCTTCGGTCGTGACTATTTTTACCGAAAAAACAGTCAACCGAAGGTTTGTCTCCCCCTTTGACCTTTTTGGCAGCCCTTTTGACGGTTTTTTTGATCGTCCGCGCGGGAACCAGGCACCCGATAGCCGCAAGGAGGTGCTGCGTGGTTTAGGTTCAGGGGTTATTATCAGCAAGGATGGTTACATTCTCACGAACAACCATGTTATTGAAAATGCGGATACCATCTACATCAGGACCTATGATAACAAGAGGCACGAAGCCAAAATTATCGGTTCAGACCCGAAAACAGATATCGCGGTGATTAAAACCGATGCGAAAAATCTCAATCCTATTGCAATCGGTGACAGTGACGCACTGCGGGTCGGGGAATGGGTGATCGCTATCGGCAGTCCTCTGGGCGAAAACCTTGCACGCACGGTAACGCAGGGGATCGTCAGCGCCAAAGGCCGCGCGAATGTCGGACTTGCCGATTATGAGGACTTTATCCAGACTGACGCGGCGATTAATCCGGGAAATTCAGGGGGCCCCCTGGTGAATATCGATGGAGAACTTGTCGGTATCAATACGGCTATAGCCAGCAGGACAGGAGGGTTTCAGGGCATAGGCTTTGCTGTACCCTCTAATATGGCTCGACAGATTATGCAGTCACTTGTCAAAAGCGGCAAGGTTACCAGAGGCTGGCTTGGGGTTACCATACAGGATGTCGATGAGAATATCGCCAAAGGGCTGAGACTCGATAAAGCTGATGGCGTTCTGGTCGGTACGGTTCTGGAAAACAGTCCGGCAAAAGCAGCAGGGCTGAAGACCGGAGATGTTATTCTTGAAATAAATGGTAAAAAACTCAGGGACACCGTTGAACTTCGTAATACCATAGCCCGGACATCCCCGGGGACGACTGTTCAGCTGACTCTATGGAGGGACGGCGCCCTTAAAAAAGTATCTGTCAAGCTGAACGAGATACCCGATCAGCCGGTGGCTGCCGAGCAGCAACAGGAGATGGACCAGCAGCTTGGATTCAATGCCGCTCCGCTATCACCTGAGCTGGCCGCACAGTACAGGCTGCAGACTGACACGGGAAAGGTCGTTGTAACTGAAGTTACTCAAGGGAGCAACGCTTATCGCGCAGGACTGCGTAACGGTGATAGCATAAAAGCGGTCAACAGACAGAATATTTCCTCCTATAAGCAGTTTTTATCTCTTGTCGGCAAGATGAAGCAGGGAGATCTTCTGTTTCTGCTCGTTGAGCGTGGAGGAAGTAAGGTCTATTTTGCGTTTAACCTGTAAACCCGCTTTGCAGGCAGAACAAAGAATTGTAAATTGAACCAGGAAACATAGAGGTAAAGTCAGCGTTATTGCTGGCTTTACTTTTTTTTATTGACAAGAGGTCACCATGTAAGAGCGTGTGAACAACAAAATGCAGGGATATGAGCGATAGAGTCTACCTGACCAAAGACGGATACAACAGGTTGAGAGATGAGTTGAACGTGTTAAAGAGCGATGTCAGAAAAGAAGTTCTGGAAAAAATCGCTGAAGCAAGAGCTCATGGAGATTTGAGCGAGAATGCGGAATACGATGCTGCAAGGGAGCAGCAGCGTCAAGTGGAAAACAAGATCGGTGATCTTGAAAGCAAGCTTACAAGGGCGACGATACTTGATCCTAAACAGGTGAAAACCGACAGGGTGTACATTCTGACATCGGTGAAACTGAAAAATCTCGATGCAAAAAAAGAGGAGATTATCGAGTATACCCTCGTTTCATCTGATGAGGCGGATACTGATCAGGGGAAGATATCAGTCCGTTCTCCTGTAGGAAAGAGCCTTCTCGGAAAGGCCGTCGGCGACAAGGTTCAGATACAGGTGCCGAAAGGAGAACTTCACTATGAGATACTGGAAATATTTGTAAAATAGCTGCAAAACATAACGCTATAATCATGGGAAAACGACAGATTGTGTATACAACGGCTCAGATCGGGGGGAATAATGAGCTGGTCGATCAGGAGGTTAATCTTATTACCATAGAAGACCGGGTCTGGCATGGCCGGATCGTGTCAGTCGATCAGTCGGAGGTTGTTCTCAGAGACGCCCGTTCAGGCAAACACCGGTTTGCGATCGATCAGATAGATAAAATTTACAGAGACATTGTAACCGAATATTAGTGCTCATGCGTAAAAAAATTGTTGTTGGTAACTGGAAAATGAACAAGAATGTCGCAGAAGGCGTGGCGCTCGCTTCGTCGATTCTTGACAATCTTGATGGCGGAAAGATGGCCTGTGAGGTAGGTATTGCCCCTGCATATCCGGTGCTTTCAGAGGTAGGGAAAGTCATTGAGGGAAGTGACATGTGTCTTGTGGCTCAGAATTGCCACTATGAAGATGAGGGCGCCTATACCGGTGAGGTATCAGTGCGTATGCTTGATTCTCTGGGATGTTCATACATCATAGTCGGTCACTCGGAACGCAGACAGTATTTCGGTGAAACCAACCGGACAGTCAATCTCAGGCTGAAAAAAGCTCTGGAGGGCGGAATGCGGGTGATTTTGTGTGTCGGCGAAACCCTTGAAGAGAGGGAGGCCGGTGTTACTGATGCTATCGTAACCGGCCAGGTTAGGGAAGGGCTTGCAGATATAGAGGATCTTGGGAACGTTGTGCTTGCCTATGAGCCGGTGTGGGCTATCGGGACGGGAAAGACGGCAACTCCCGAACAGGCTGACGCGGTGCATGCTTCCATACGTGCGACCATAAGCGATATGTATGGAGAGGGCGATGCAGAAGGCATCCGGATTCAGTATGGCGGCAGCGTGAAGCCATCCAATGCTGTGGAACTTTTCGGTATGCCCAATATAGACGGAGGACTTATTGGCGGAGCCAGCCTCAAGGCCGACGATTTCGTTGCCATAGTCAATGCAGCTGGATAGCTGGATAGCCGAAATCATGCATCATCGTAAGGGCGAAAAAATTTTCGCCCCTACATTTTGCCGGTAGCCAACCGGTTCAGCTGCCTCTAAAGCAATTCAACGATTCAACAGTTCAACAACGCAACTGTTTTTCTATTTCCCCGTAATTTCCTGCGACTTCTTCATTGAGCAGAAGTCAGGCCCGCACATGGTGCAGAAGTGGTCGTCGGTGCCATTCCCTGTGTTTTGCTGTGAACTCTCCGCATGAACCCGTCTGGTTTTGACCGGGTCAAGAGAGAGATTGAACTGGTCGTTCCATGCGAATGAGTATCGGGCGCTGCTCATCAGTTTGTCATGCAGAAGGGCTGATGGAGTGCCTTTGGCAATGTCGGCGGCATGGGCCGCAAGTTTATGCACGATAACCCCCTCCCGTACATCATTTTTATCAGGAAGGCCCAGATGTTCCTTGGGTGTGACATAACAGAGCATCGCGCAGCCAAGGCTTGCCAGCAGTGTTCCTCCGATCGCGGAGTTGACATGGTCGTACCCGGCGGCTATGTCGGTAACCAGTGGCCCCAGCGTGTAGAACGGGGCTCCATGGCAGTATTCAAGCTGCTTTCGCATGTTCTCCTCAACAAGATTGAGCGGGACATGACCAGGGCCTTCTATCATGACCTGAACATCGTATTGCCAGGCTTTCAGGGTCAGCTCGCCGAGCGTTTTCAGTTCACTGAACTGCGCCTCGTCATTCGCGTCTGCAATTGATCCGGGACGAAGGGCATCTCCGATGGAGATCGCGATATCATATGATCTGAGTATGTCACAGATTTCATCAAAGTGGGAGTAGAGAAAATTTTCCTGTTTATGCGCCCGGCACCATTTGGCGATAATCGATCCCCCGCGCGAGACGATGCCGGTGGTTCTTCGCTGTGCGGCAGGAAGAAAATCAAGAAGAATGCCGGAGTGAATGGTGAAATAATCAACCCCCTGTTCGGCCTGTTCGATAAGCGTGTCACGGTAGATGTTCCAGTTCAGTTCTTCGGCTTTACCGCCAACCTTTTCAAGTGCCTGATATATCGGTACTGTGCCTATGGGAACAGGGGAGTTTCGGAGAATCCACTCCCGCGTCTGGTGGATATTTTTTCCTGTGCTCAGGTCCATCACGGTGTCCGCTCCCCATCGGCATGCCCAGACAGATTTTTCAACCTCTTCACTGATAGATGAAGCAAGGGCAGAATTTCCGATGTTGGCGTTTATCTTGACCCGGAAGTTTCTCCCGATAGCCATCGGTTCCAGTTCAGGATGGTTGATGTTTGCCGGAATAATCGCTCTTCCTTTTGCGATCTCGTCGCGAACAAATTCCGGCGTAACCGGCTTGACAGAACTGCAGCTTGATGAAAACCTTTCAATCCACTCCTCGAGCTGCTGGTTTTCCCTGATGGCGACATATTCCATTTCGGGAGTAATGATTCCTTTTCTGGCGTAATGCATCTGTGTAACCGATTCTCCCTGTTTTGCCCTGACTGGTTTTCTGTTATTCATTGGCGAGGGATTTCTTCCGGGACAGACTTCAATATCCGTTCTGTTTTTTTGCCAGAAGT
>JAPHUN010000055.1 GCA_026193435.1 Chlorobium sp. | reverse complement strand
TTCACTTCAACCGTTTCAGCCTCCTTGAGGAAGGGAATCCGGATACAGAGAATTTCAAGATGCTCCTGGTCATGCGAACTTTTTTTGGATTCTATCCAGAAATTCTTGCCTGAATAATAAATTTTGTCCGGAGACTGATCGCCAAAAACCATATGGCTCACCTCATGCAAGGCATCAGGACCAATGGGTTCGGTCCGCTGCAACTGACACCGGAAAACCGGGGTAGGATAAAATGAGTTATCGATCTCCATGAGATACTTGCTGTGCAGATCAGCCCAGAATTCAAAATACTCCCCTACCGTCTTTGATGTCGGCAGAATCTTGTTGATAACGATACCGTCAATATTGATTCCATACAGATGAACAAAGGTATATGCGCGCTTTGTCTCGAGAATCGAAAGCTTTTCAGGGTTCAGAACCAGTCTGAAGGTGACTTCAGGACTGAGAATAAATTTATTGATATCCTCCATCTGCTTCAGAAGGACATTTACCTCATCGAAAAACTCTTCATCAGGAATTGAGTTCTTGCCCATAGGGCGTGCAAGAGAGGACATGCTCTTGTAAAGCTTGAAAAACTGTTTACCCATATTCCCCCCGATGATAATCTCAGGGTAGGCAAGCAGCCTCAAGGTATTACCGGTCGGAGAAGTATCGAGAACAACCACGTCCCATTTCCCTGACTGCGCCTCATCAACCAGCCTGCTCAACGCGAAGATCTCATCGAGTCCCGGCTGAGTCGTCAGCTCAGAAGCCATGCCGCTGTCAATGCCCCGGTTCTGGTAGGACGAAGAGACAAACTTCTGAAATCCGGACATGTTTTTTTTCAACTCATGGATCGTATCGACCTCAAGGCCATAGAGATTTTTTTCGATCTTCTGGGGGTCGTTCCGGCTGATAGAAGTATTGAATACATCCGAGAGTGAATGAGCCGGGTCGGATGACATAATAAGCACCCGCTTGTTCTTTCTTGCGAGCGCAACGGCAGTGGATGAAGAGATCGTGGTTTTGCCCGTTCCTCCCTTACCTGAATAGATAATCACCCGTGGTTTTGACTGACCTTCTTCAAGCTCCCTCGATAACATAGACTATATCTCCTGTTTAAAACTAAAAAACCAGTGGCAGGTCACCCCGAAAAAAAAGATTACCGGATCGGAGCAATAAAAGTACCATTTTCCGGCTTCATAAAAAATGGATCTTTTTTGGCAAGGCATGGAGAAGCAGTTCCATATACGCAGCATGCGCGATTTCAACAGCACCCAGAGAAGCAAGATGAGGGTTCATGATCTGAGCGTCAAGAAGCGCATAACCTTTTGTTTTAAGATGACCAATCAACCAGTCAAAAGCAACTTTAGAGGCGTTGGGCTGCCGGTAAAACATGGATTCGCCAAAAAAAGCTCCCCCCAGGGCAAGTCCATACAAGCCGCCGGCTATCTCCTCACCGCGGTAACATTCAACGCTATGCGCAAAACCATGATGGTGAAGCGCCATGTACACTTCTATAATGTCTTCCGAGATCCATGTCTCTTTCTCATTCTTTCGCGGCTCGGCACAACTCCGGATGACTTTCTCGAAATCACGGTTGACGCAGACGTCAAAAGCGCTCCGCCTTGTCAGACCTGCAACAACGCGCGACGGGCGATATGACTCAAGAGGGACAACCGCCCTCATGCGAGGCTGACACCAGTATACTTTTCCATCTTCAGGGTCTCCCATGGGAAAATAACCGTGAACATACGCCCGGATAACCTCATCAAACATCAGCTTCTGCTGCATCTCTTTCCATCCCCTGTTACCTGTTCATCAATGCTTTCCGCAATCAGCCCACGCCGCTTCAACATACCCGGAAAGATCATCCCACCCTCCTTTCGTTATCCATTCAGCGATATAATCAACCGTTCTGCTGTAAACAAGCGGCTCTCTGCCGGGTTTATGCAGCCAGTCCCTCAAAACATTTCCATCGAGAGAATGCATCGTCATACCGTATCCGAGTTCCTCTATGGCCATCGCGTTCGATTCCTGTTCAATCTGACCGTCAAGCGGTCTGAGTAACAGCTTTTTTCCAAGGTGGAGAGCCTCTCCGGGCAGTTCAAATCCTGCATTGCAGACAACGCCACTGCATTCCTGAAGGTCCTGAAGAAAACCTTCACGGGAATACGCCCTGTAATGAAGGTGACCGTCATCATGGTCTTCCCTTGACTTACCGTATATATAGAACTCTTTTCCGTCAAAAGGCAGCAGCAGTGCCGCCACATCCTCTATCTCCTCAAAAGGAAGATAGACAAGTACTTTTTCCTGACGTACAGTCACCGCTCCCGACTCATAGAGGTGCCGGGGAATAACAGGAGGAAATACGGGTTGATCGAAGTGATGCCAGTGCAGACCGGCATTATACTGTGCAGGAGCAAAATTCAGCAACGTATAGCGTTCAAAGATGTTCCCTCGTGCAATGGGAATATCATACCGGAAGGCGTACTGGTGACCGAAACCAAGCGACGGAATATTTTTCATTCTGGCCACAGTGGCCGTTACCGGCTCGAAATCAGTAATAATGAGATCCACCCCGTTCACGTCAAGCGTTAACACATCGGTCATCAGCTTGCCGAGATCAAGCCTGAACATCGTTTCGATGTAGTTCATTCTGCCGCGATAGGTCACCAGCGTAAGCCCTTTGTATACCCTGTAAGGAGAAAAAACCTCGATTTCCTTCAGTTCCTCCTCTTTTCGACCGCTGATTATGACGTCAATCTCATGGCCGGACTCACGCAGTCTGGCCACCAGCTCTCTGCTCCTGCTGATATGACCGTTTCCCGTTCCCTGAACACCAAAAAGGATCTTCATACTGCAGCATTTTCCAAAGTTGTGTGATCACCTCAATTGCAAAGGTGTACTATTTCAGGAAGGCAGGATACATCACTCCCGTCTTTCACAAAACCTGATCTCCTGCACCTTCACTTTCTGCTTAACCAATTGAGCCTGTGCTCTTTGATTCTGACCGATAGTATACCTATACGACAGTCAGGTTCGCATACTGTACCATCAATGTCTTCTCTCCTGCATTTCTGAATTTTATCCGTGCTTTCTGTCCTTCACCGCTACCCTGAACAGCCAGAACAATTCCCGGACCGAACATGGCATGATGCACCCTCATGCCTGATTGCAGGCCTGAAGGCTCTTTCGGCCGGTTCTCCCTCTCCCGTCGACCTGAAACGAAATCGGGTACTGCGGGCCTGCTGTTACTGAAACCTTCCCTGCCGACCGATCTGCCGCTTCCGGGTTCATGTTTACCCCCCCCTTCCGTAACAAGAATACTGCTGTCAATTTCATCGATAAACATGGACTTCAGACAGGTCTGAGGCTGACCGTAGTTATATCGGCTCTTTGACCATGAAAGAAAAACCTTCTGCTGGGCTCTTGTCACGGCGACATAGAACAGCCGTCTCTCCTCTTCAAGTTCATCAGTCTCGTAGTAATTCAGAGGGAAAAGCCTCTCCTCAAGCCCGGTAATAAACACCACCGGAAACTCCAGACCTTTGGCCGCATGAACCGTCATGAGAGAAACATAGTTATCTGATTCCTGCACTTCATTGTAATCGGTTGCAAGAGAAATACCATTCAGAAACTCGTCAAGAGAGTTTGCTTCCGGATGGTGATCTGAAAAATCCCTTGCCATAGAGAGCAATTCCTGAAGGTTTTCATGGCGAGCCATGGATTCAGGAGTATTCTCATCCTTAAGCAGCGAGGTAATACCGGTACTTTCATAGAGAGAAGAAAGGACATCATATACCGAGCCATCCACCGCGATATGCTTCAACTGCTCAATCACGGCGCTGAATCCCTGCAGAGCATTTTTCAGCCTTGCAGGAAAACCGGCCTCTTCGGCTTTGAGGATCGCCTCATAAACAGATATACCTTGTGACGCGGCATAATCACGAAGTTTCCCTATACTGACCTCTCCGATTTTCCTTGGCGGAAAATTGATAATGCGCAGCAGGGACTCTGTATCCTGATCGTTTCGGATAAACCTCAGGTACGCCACGGCATCCTTGATTTCCTTTCGCTTATAAAACGAAACGCTGCCGAAAATCCTGTAGGGAATCCTCTGTATTCGAAAAATATCCTCCAACACCCTTGACTGCGCGTTGGTTCGGTAAAACACCGCGAAATCCCGGTAATCATACCCTTTGACGAGTTTCAGGGACTGAATGTTCTCACCGACTTTTTCCGCCTCGCGCTTCTCATTGAACGATTCAAGCAGGGTCAGGGGGTCGCCCGTGCTCTGATGTGAAACAAGCTCTTTTTCAATCTGTCTGCTGTTTCTCTTTATTATGCCGTTAGCCGCCTGAAGGATCGTCTGCGTGCTGCGATAGTTCTCAACAAGCTTGAAAACCGAGACATCCGGATAATCATCCTGGAAATTCAGAATATTGGTGATATCGGCTCCTCGCCAGGAATAGATGGACTGTGCATCGTCACCAACAACAAAAATATTACGGTGAACGGCGGCAAGTGACTTCGCGACAAGATACTGGGCACGGTTGGTGTCCTGGTATTCGTCTATCATGATGTAGCGGAAATAGTCCTGAAGCTGTTCAAGAACAGCCGGCTGTTCCTGAAAAAGTTCCAGCGGTTTTATGAGCAGATCATCAAAATCCAGGGCATTGTTCTCACGAAGTTTACGGGCATACACTTCATATATTCCGGCCGCTTTCCGGCCGTTATAATCGGAAGCCCCGGCCTGAAACTGATCCGGAAGAATAAAGCTGTTTTTCGCCCGGCTGATAATACCCTGAACGGTGTTTACAGGCACCGACTCTACCGGAATGTTCAACTCCTTCATCACCTGCCTGATCAGGCTTTTGCTGTCATCGGAATCATAGATCGAAAAATTACCGTCGTATCCGATAAGGTGAATGTAGTTGCGAAGCAGACGGGCAAAAATGGAATGGAAGGTACCTATCCATAGTCCTCGAGAACTTCCGGGGTGCAGAAGTTCATCGATCCTCTGTCGCATCTCGTTTGCCGCCTTGTTGGTAAAGGTCAGCGCAAGTATCTGATGGGGCGCCACCTGCTTCTGGCCGATCAGGTAGGCCAAT
>JAPHUN010000059.1 GCA_026193435.1 Chlorobium sp. | reverse complement strand
TGTTTCTGAAAATTGTTTCCGGAGGGCAGACTGGGGTTGACCGTGCGGCCCTTGACTTTGCTCTTGCCGAAGGGGTTGACTATGGCGGCTGGTGTCCGAGGGGCAGGAGAGCTGAGGATGGAACAATAGCAACAACCTACAATCTGCAGGAAACTCCTGAGAGGAGTTATCGTCAGAGAACCCAATGGAATGTGAGGGATGCCGACGGCACGCTGATTCTGATCAACCGCGAGTTGAAGGGCGGTACACTCTATACCCTGAAAACCGCCAGAAAGATGGGCAAGCCTGTTCTGGTGGTTTCTTTTGCCGAAGGAGCTGATCAGAGTGCAGTTGATGAGTGGCTTGAACGCAATAACGTGAGAATCTTGAATGTTGCAGGCCCGAGGGCCAGTTCAGAGCCTGCAATCTATGCTTTGTCGCTGGCATTTCTCCGGAACCTCTACATGTCCCGGTAAGATGCGTATTCCTGAAGGCTTTTAACCTCGAACTCCTGTTTTCGGAGACAGGCAATCGCCTGAACCGATGCTTCAGCGGCCTCAATGGTCGTGACAAACGGAACGCCGTTCATGACCGATGCCGCTCCGATAGCTTCCTCATCATGCAGAGCTCGCTCTCCCAGCGGGGTGTTGATGACAAGGTCGATTTTACCGAGCCGGATTGTGTCGAATACATTTGGACGCCCTTCTTCTCCTACCTTGTAGACTTTTTTGCATTCAATACCGTTGTCCGCAAGAAACTGCTGCGTACCCGCCGTCCCCACAAGATCGAAACCAATCCGGTACAATTCGTTCGCTATCCTGATAATCCTTTCATCCTTGTCATGATTGTTGACGCTGATAAATACTGTTCCGGATTTCGGTAGTTCCATGTTTGCCGCCTGATATGCCTTGGCAAAAGCTTCAGGAAAATCATAGGCAAGGCTCATGGCTTCGCCTGTCGAACGCATTTCCGGACCGAGGTAGACTCCGGATTTAAGGAATTTTGAGAAAGGAAATACAGGCTCCTTGATGGCAAGGTGAGGCATGCCGAGTTCGTCACAGTCAGCCAGACGGTATTCCTTGCGCAAGTCAGAGAGTTTTTCTCCGAGCATTACCCTTGTTGCGATCTTGACCAGAGGTATGGCTGTCGCTTTTCCTACGAAAGGTACGGTTCTGCTTGCTCTCGGGTTTACCTCAATGACATAGACACTGTTGTTCTGAACCGCATACTGAATATTCATCAATCCGACTACCTTCAGGCTTTCGGCAAGCCTGCGGGTGTATTCCTTCATGGTTTTTATGACACCCGGATCGATATTGTGATAGGGGAGGATAGATGTCGAGTCGCCACTGTGAATTCCGGCTGCCTCGACATGCTGCATCATGCCGCTTACTATGCAGTCTGTAGAGTCTGCAAGCGCGTCGATGTCGAACTCAACTGCAGTTTCAAGAAAACGATCGATCAGCAGGGGAAATTTCTCGGAGATAAACAGGGCCTGGTCGACATATTCCTTGAGCGAGTCATCGCTGTAAATGATTTTCATCGCTCTTCCGCCGAGCACATAGCTGGGTCGTACCAGAACAGGATAGCCAATCCGGCTGGTGATTTCCTGTGCCTCTTCAAATGAAACGGCTGTGTCGTAATCAGGATGCGGAATATCGAGTTCGCGGAGAAGGGCGCCGAACTTTTTTCTGTCTTCGGCAAGATCGATCCCTTTTGACGAGGTGCCGAGAATCGTCACTCCGGCTTCTTCAAGTTTTGTGGAGAGTTTCAGAGGGGTCTGTCCCCCGAAACTCACAATGACACCGCGAGGCTTTTCGTGTTCGATAATACGAATGGTGTCTTCGAAGGTAAGTGACTCGAAATACAGCTTATCTGCAATGTCGTAGTCGGTTGAAACTGTCTCAGGGTTACAGTTTATCATTATGGATTCATAGCCTGCTTCCTTGAGAGCGAAAACCGCCTGAACGCAGCAATAGTCGAATTCTATACCCTGTCCTATACGGTTCGGACCACCTCCCAGAATAATCACTTTTTCCCTGTCGGAACTGATCGACTCGTTCTCCTCGTCGTAGGTGGAGTAGTGATAGGGGGTTTTCGCGTCGAATTCCGCCGCACAGGTGTCTACGGTTTTAAAGACGGCATCAAGATGGTAATGTTTTCTGAGTTCCCGTATGGATGTATCGGACACATTGAAGATATAGGCAAGCTGGCAATCGGAAAAACCGTGTCCCTTTGCCTTTAAAAGGCGTTCTCTCGATAGTTTGTTGGTCAGGCTGAGGACCTCTTCTGACAGGTCTGAAGCGGCTGTGGTCATGCAGTGTCGATGAGTGTTTAGAAGCTTGAATCTAAAGCGTTATAAAGATACTAAAAAAGCGAGGCAGTCGAAAATCCGTGAAGTATACAAAAATGCAAAGGGTTATCAAAGACGGGGGTTTGTATCCGAAGATTTTTTACATTACAGTACCTTAAGCAGCCTTTTGGATTACCTGCGTAGAGCGTTTCACAGTTGAACCGGTTAGCCTGGCTGCAAGAAAACCATCGCTCGATGCAGGGATCAGTAACATGGAAAGAGCATATCAGTATGGAAGCACCAAGAATAGATTCAATAGATTCTGCAATAGAGGATATGAAGGCAGGAAAACTTGTCATTGTCATTGATGATGAGGATCGTGAAGATGAAGGGGATTTTATAGCCGCAGCGGAGAAAGTGACGCCTGAAATGGTAAACTTTATTACCAAGGAGGCAAGAGGACTGCTCTGTGTTGCTGTGACTATGGATCGTTCGAAGGAGTTGCAGCTCGACCCCATGGTTCAGAGAAATACCTCACAGCATGAGACCAACTTTACCGTATCGGTTGACGCGATAGCTGAGGGAGTGACAACCGGAATTTCTGCCTATGATCGTTACATAACCATAAAAATGCTTGGAGATCCTGCATCTCATCCGGATGATTTTTCAAGACCGGGTCACATTTTTCCGTTGCGCGCCATGGACGGGGGGGTTCTCAGGAGAGTAGGGCATACGGAGGCGGCAGTAGATCTCGCGGAACTTGCAGGATGTTCTCCTGTGGGATTGCTCTGTGAGATACTCCATGACGATGGGAGTATGGCAAGGCTTCCGGAACTTCTGAAAATAAAAGAGAAGTTCGGGTTGAAGCTTATCACCATAAAGGATCTTGTCGCCTATCAGATGAAACGCAAAAAGCTGGTTTCACGGTCGGTTGAAACGAAGTTGCCGACAATGCACGGTGAGTTCAAACTTATTGCTTATGAAGCCTGTTGTGACGAACATCAGCAGAACCATCTCGCGTTTGTCAAGGGTGATTTCGAAGCCGACGAGCCGGTACTCGTGCGCGTGCATTCACAGTGCGCTACAGGTGATGTTTTCGCTTCGCTCCGTTGCGACTGCGGCAACCAGCTTGCTTCCGCTCTGCAGCAGATCGAAAAAGAGGGCAGAGGCGTCCTTGTCTACCTGATGCAGGAGGGAAGAGGGATCGGTCTTGTTAACAAACTGAAAGCATACAATCTTCAGGACAAAGGGTTCGATACTGTTGAGGCTAACGAAAAACTCGGCTTCAAAGCTGACCTGAGGGATTACGGTATCGGTGCGCAGATTCTGCAGGATCTCGGTGTGAAGCAGATGCGCCTGATGACCAACAATCCGAAAAAAATTATCGGTCTTGAAGGCTACGGCCTTGAAATAGTAGAGAGGGTACCGATCGAAATTATTCCCAATCCATTGAATCAGGTATACCTTGAAACCAAGCGGGATAAAATGGGACACATGATCGATTGCTCCTGTGAGTGCGCGGACAAGGACACCGGGGAAGAGTCATCAGCCGGGAACCGGAATTGAGAGTACCGCAAAAACCTGTTAGCGTGTCCCGATTGCTTCGTTGGATGGTGCCCTTAAGGCGTCGGGAGTTTGGTTTTCTGCTGTTGCTCTCAAGAGCGATGCCGGCGGCAGAGACTGTTGGGCTGTGACCGGAAACGAGCGAAGAGTGAGAAGAACGTCAGGCTGTTGTCCAGACTCCGAAGGGGCGAAATATGTTTCGCCCCTTCGATGTTACAATCGTCAAGTTCAGGGAAACGGAGCGGCATGTCGTCTTATTGGGAGAGTAATTTGAGCTAGTATACCTACCAGAAAAATAAAAACATATGAACATGGATATCCTTCAGAGACAGGATAAGGGAATTTTTGATGCAATAACCGCAGAGGTGCGTCGTCAGACAGAAACCCTTGAGCTGATTGCTTCGGAAAACTTTGCAAGCAGGGCGGTTATGGAAGCCTGCGGGTCGGTTATGACGAACAAATACGCTGAAGGGTACCCCGGCAAACGGTATTACGGCGGCTGTGAATTTGTCGATATCGCTGAAAACCTTGCCAGGGATCGGGCTAAAAAGCTTTTCGGATGTGATTATGTGAACGTTCAGCCTCATTCCGGTTCCAGCGCAAACATGGGTGTGCTTTTTGCCGTGCTTAAACCGGGTGACAGGATTATGGGGCTTGATCTGTCTCATGGCGGTCATCTGACTCACGGCAGCAAGGTGAACTTTTCAGGGCAACTTTTTGAGGCACATTCCTACGGAGTGGATCGGGAGACCGGTTGCATCGACATGAACAAGGTTGAGGAAATGGCTCTCGACGTTCGGCCTAAACTGATTATCTGTGGTGCCAGCGCATACTCTCAAGGTTTCGACTTCAAGGCATTCAGGGACGTTGCCGACAAGGTAGGCGCTTTTCTCATGGCCGACATCGCGCATCCCGCCGGTCTTATTGCTGCAGGCCTTCTGAACGATCCCATGCCCCATTGTCATTTTGTGACCACCACGACCCACAAGACTCTGCGCGGACCTCGCGGAGGGATGATCATGATGGGCAAGGATTTCGAGAATCCTCTCGGAATCACCGTAAAAACGAAAAACGGATCGCGTACGAAAATGATGTCGGAGGTGATCGATGCCGAGATCATGCCCGGCATACAGGGTGGGCCGCTTATGCATATCATCGCGGCCAAGGGCGTCGCATTCGGTGAGGCTCTGCAGCCGGAGTTCAAGGACTACGCTGTACAGGTGCGCAAAAACGCTGCGGTTATGGCGGAAAGGTTCAGCGGGCTGGATTATCAGATCGTCAGCGGCGGAACCAAAAACCATCTTATGCTGATAGATCTTCGCAACAAGAATGTCACAGGAAAGGTGGCTGAAAATCTGCTGCATGATGCCGGCATTACCGTCAACAAGAATATGGTGCCTTTTGACGATAAATCACCGTTTGTAACGAGCGGTATCCGTATCGGCACGCCCGCAATGACGACGAGAGGCATGCAGGAATCTCATGCGGAAAATATTGTAGGGTTCATCGACCGGGTGATCAGCGCGGCTGACAGCGAGGGGATCGAAAAGGTCTGCGCCGAGGTGAGAAGTGATGTGAAAGCGATGTGTAAGGATTTGCCGCTCAATGATTTCGGGCCGACACCCTAAGGTATCTTCGAAATAGTGACAGGTGACGAGACAAGAAGGAATAGCGCACTTTGTGCGCAGTAGCAAGTAGTTGTTCGCTTCGCTCAA
The DNA here is from genome assembly GCA_026193435.1 of Chlorobium sp. GTDB lineage: Bacteria > Bacteroidota > Chlorobiia > Chlorobiales > Chlorobiaceae > Prosthecochloris. The sequence continues at coordinate 1,983 of JAPHUN010000059.1, read as the reverse complement.
AGGAGTAAGGAGAAAAGAGAACACGAATGAGTTCTCCCTTTCCTCACTGGTCACACGTCACTGGTCACACGTCACTCAATAAGATGCTCTACAAGTTCGCGGCGGATGTCGTTGTCATTATCCATCTTCTGTTTATCATATTTGCCCTTGTGGGAGGTTTGCTGCTTTTTCTGAAGCGGTGGATTGTCTGGATTCATCTCCCGGCAGTTGTCTGGGCCGCGCTGATCGAGTGGAAAGGATGGATCTGTCCGTTGACTCCTCTGGAAAACTATTTACGGCACAAAGCACGCCTTGCGTCTTACGAGGAAGGTTTTATCGAGCATTACCTGTTTCCGGTTATCTATCCTGCGGGACTGACTCCTCAGATACAATATTTTTTAGGGGTTCTGGTGATTGCCGCGAATTTTCTGGTTTACGGCTTCTACTTGTATGCCTTACGAAGCAAAAGGTGATGTGGGGGGGAGAGTACGAAGCGAGTCGACTGTTTATTGTATTAGCGCTTAAGGAAATGACTCAAGAATCCTTTGTCGGGTACATTGAAAGGAATGTCATAACTATCTGTTCTGCAGAATTGTTTTGATCATGTCGTTGACTTCTTTGGCTGTGTTCATCTCTTCTTTGCGCAGCTGCTGGAGTTTCTCGGTGAGCGCTTTTTCCCTGTCGAGGTCGGTTACCGTACGAAGTTGATCGATTATATGTTTTCTTGTTTCACGAAAATCGTTCAGGATAAGACTTCTTACAGAATCGAGAAAGGCAGTCAGGCAGCGCCTGGCTTTCTGCTGCTGTTCGTCGAATGAAGCCTGCCACCGTTCACTGACGGGTTGTTCTATGAGCAGCCCTGAGGCAAGGTCACGCGCTTCGGGGCTGTTCATAGAACCTATTTCATTGGTTATATCCAGGAAGCTTCCGGGAGTGTCTTTATTCTCCCGATACCGTTTGATAAGGTGTTGCAGTATATGAGCGGCAACCGGGTTTGACAGCTTCAGGAGGGCTTCATGTGAAGCCGAGAATTCCAGTACCTCATTGCCATACCACGTGCTTTCCAGAAGCGATTTGATAAAGGTTTTCTCAAGCACTGAAAGTGCTTCTTTTTTTTGAACCGGGCTTTTCCCGGAAGTGTCATCACGAGCTGATCGTGTCGAGGAGTATTTTGATGTTTTTATTTCACTGATAATGCGCTTCAGTACCGCTACGCTGATCCCTATTTTCTGTTCGAGATCCTGTAGATAGAGTTCTTTTCGCGCGGTATCGGTTACCATGGTGACGGTTTTCAGGATTTCCCCGATCGCGCGGGATTTTTTCTCGGGCTGGTCAAACGATCCGTCCTTTTGGTGGAAAGTGATCTGGAAATCGATGAATGACTTCCTTGAGCTGTCGATGAATTTCAGAAACCCTTCCCGGCCTTTACTCGTTACCAGGCTGTCCGGATCTTCTCCAGCCGGGAGGGTTGCTACCCATGGCGTAAGGCCTTCTGCAACGAGCACATCGATGCCGGAGAGCATGGATTTCATGCCCGCCTGGTCACCGTCGTAAATAAAGAGAATCTCTTCAGTGTATCTCCTGAGGATTTTTGCCTGTTCCCTGGTCAGGGAGGTACCGCAGGATGCTACTGTATTGATCATACCTGCCTGGTGCAGGGCAAGCACATCCATATAACCTTCGACAAGAATGGCAAAACCCTGTTTTCGGATCATATCCTTGGCCGCATGAAGGCCGTAGAGCAGTCTGGATTTGTTAAAAACAGCGCTTTCAGGTGAATTGATATACTTCGGGGTCTGTTTATCATCGCTGAGCGTTCTTCCTCCAAAACCGACAACCTGACCTCCGACGGAAAAAATCGGGAACATGACTCTGTTTCGAAAATAGTCGTAGTGGGAGTTTTTCTTTTCGTTATGGTAGATGAGACCGGTTTTGACGAAACGTTCGAGGGCAATAGCCGAACTTCCGGTATGTTTCAGAAGATAATCCCACGCTTCAGGGGCG
>JAPHUN010000275.1 GCA_026193435.1 Chlorobium sp. | reverse complement strand
GCCGGAACTCGCGACAGATGTCATTCTGGGCAACATGAAAGAGATCTACCGTGCTGAAACGCTGAAATCGATGACATCGATGCGACGTCCTGATTTCAACCATGCGCTCGGCTCGAAAAATGCGAAAAAATACAGCTCACTGATTCCTATTCTCGCCACGAAAGGCTGTCCGGTCGGATGCAACTTCTGCACAACGCCAACCATCTATGGCAAAAGCCATCGGATGAGGGAAATTGAACTGGTGCTTGACGAGATGCGTTATCATCAGGAAAGAGTCGGCAAAAAAAACGTCAGCTTCTCCTTTATGGATGACAACATCAGTTTCAAGCCGAAGTTTTTTACCGACCTGCTTGAAGAGATGGCAAACATAGGTGTGCGCTGGAACGCGAACATCTCCATGAACTTCCTGCATAAACCTGAAATCGCCGAACTTGCAGGACGTTCGGGATGCGACCTCATGAGTATAGGCTTCGAGTCCCTCAACCCTGAAACCCTGAAAAGTGTTCATAAAGGCTCCAATCGTCTCGGCAACTACGAGACGGTAGTCAGCAACCTCCACAAGAACGGCGTTGCCATCCAGGGATACTTCATGTTCGGCTTCGACAATGACAGCGAAGAGAGTTTCCAGCTGACCTATGATTTCATCATGGATAACCAGATCGAATTCCCTGTGTTTTCACTGGTCACACCCTTCCCCGGAACCCCGTACTTCGACGAAATGAAGTCGAGGGTACGGCACATGGACTGGGACAAATACGATACCTACCACTACATGTTCGAACCGACAAACATGTCAGGCGAAAAACTGCTTGAAAACTTTGTCAAGCTGCAGCGTGAAGTCTACAAGGGACGAGCTATCATGAAACGCATGAAAGGCAAACCGCTCAACTGGGTCTGGTTCGTCAACTACATGATGCACCGGTTTACAAAGAAGTTGAAGCCGGAAATATATTTGTAGGCCTGGTCACCACCAAAAAGAGAGTCATGCCGGACTTGATCCGGCATCCATAAGGGTACCGCTATACATTGTCGTGAGCGACCTGAAGACAAGGCGGACGGAGCGGAGAAACCGAAGTGTACAGACGGCACATGAGGATTTTGAGCACCGCCCAACGAAGTATTCGAGTCGCAGAACAAATTAATAGGGGTGGCCATAAGTTTTTTCGCAATCAGCACTCAACTCATAACACGCTCCCCTCATCGCCCCATATTCAACCGTTGGCTATCATTGACTTACTTGTTACTTTTTCTTAACTGAAAAGCCTTTTGATATTCCTTGTAACTCGTTCCTCGTCACTTGTCACTATGCTTTATGTCCTACATTCATTCCTACAGTGAAGCCGAACGGCAGCGACTGCTCGAACAGGCCGATTTCCTCGAGAAGTACCTGTACCCGACAATTTCTTTCGGGCCTGATGACTCCATTCTTGAAGTTGGCTGCGGCGTCGGAGCCCAGATTCGCTGCATGCTCAGACGTTTCAACCCGTTACGGATCACCGGTGTCGACCGGGAGCCGTCCCAGCTGGATACCGCGCTGGCAAACCTGCCGGACGAAGTGCAGATGGGAACGGTTGAACTTTTCGCCGCTGAAGGCCATGACCTCCCTTTCGATAACCACACGTTCGACGGGGCATATGTTTTCTTTGTTTTTGAACATCTTACCGATCCTGTTCCGGTTATTCGGGAAATTCAACGGGTGCTCAAGCCTGGCGGAAGGTTTTATTGCACGGAAGTGGTCAATCAGGGAGTCTATGTGTATCCTCCCACTCCGGCCATCAGCGCTTACTGGACAGCCTTCAACAGACTGCAAAGCGACCTCGGCGGCAATCCTGACATTGGCCTTCACCTCGCCTCAGCGTGTATGGAAAGCGGAATGACCGTCAGTTCATTCATTCCGGTTCCGGTGATGATGGACAAACGAATGACCGACACTGTCGAGCGCCGTCATTTTCTTCATATGTGGGAACGTTGTCTCCTGAGCGGCGCACCGGCACTGCTTGAACGCGATATGATCGAACCCGACATGCCGGAAAAAGTTTCTGCCGGATTTGAACAGCTCAGCAACAATCCCGAGACAATCTTCCAGTATGACGCACGGCAGATTCTGGCGATAAAAAAACCGCAGCAGCCATGACATTCCCTGTCTTTGAACCGGCAACCATTGCAGGCATAACGCTTCAGAACAGGATCATCCGTTCCGCCACGCATGAAAGCATGGCCGACGAAGCGGGTGCGCCGACCGAAGCGCTTGAAAAACTGTACGTCAAAGTAGCCAAAGGAGGTGCGGGAGCAATAATCACAGGATATGCAGGTATACAACAGGATGGGAAAAGCAGTCTCTTAAACATGCTGATGATCAACCGCGACGAGCTGATCCCCTCCTACCGGAAACTCACAGACACAGTACATGAACACGGCGTTCCGGTTATTCTCCAGATCGCCCACTGCGGACGCCAGACCAGATCGGCCGTGACCGGTCTTCCGACTGTCGCCCCCTCCCCGCTGAAAGATTTCATCTTCAACGAGGAAACGCCTCATGCACTTGAAGAAAATGAAATCGAATCCATCATCGACAACGTTGTCGCTGCAGCTGAAAGGGCAAAAAAAGCCGGTTTCGACGGCATTCAGCTTCATCTCGCCCACGGGTACCTGCTGTCGCAATTCCTTTCGGGGTACACGAACCGTCGTAAAGACCGCTGGGGCGGATCGACAGAGAACAGGTTCAGGATCGTCTCGGAGATTATGAACCGCATCCGGAAACGACAAGACAACTTTCCTGTTCTTGCCAAAATAAACGCCTATGACAACAGACCGGGAGGTATGCGGGTCGAGGAAGCAATCAAAATCTCCCGACTGCTCGAATCATCGGGATGCGATGCCATAGAAGTATCTTCAGGGGTTGTCGAAGAAGGCCTTTCTATCATGAGAGGGCCTGAACCACCTGTCAAAGCACTGTTCAAGAGCAGCTTCAGGTTCAGCACAATGCCTGCGATGCTGAAGAGACTCTCCGCTCCGTTCATTACATTCGCCATGCGCTCCCCAAAGCCATATCGGGCCTATAATCTTGAAGCAGCGAACACAATCAAGCGGGCGGTATCCATTCCGGTCATCACTGTCGGTGGACTGCACGAACTGACGGACATTGCCTCAGCCCTCGAAGGCGGATCAACCGACTTCATCTCAATGTCCCGCCCGTTCATCATAGAACCGGATATCGTCAGCAAATTCAGTACGGGAAAACAAACAAGATCACGCTGCATCATGTGCAATTACTGTGCACTGATGATCGAGTCAGGCAACGTTACCTGTTACTATGGAAAACTACCCGACAGATAAAAAAAACAACAGCGATCACTCCTTCCATACTATCCCGCCTGTTCAGAAAACAAATTCCGCTGATCCTGTCTTTCTGCATTCATTCTCGCATCAGATAGTCATCGATATTCAACTTCTTCCAGATCAGCGGAAAAGCCCAATCCGGCAGTCTTTTCACGTGGTGACGCGAAACCGGATTCACCATAGTGCCGAACATGCTCTCCGGCATCTTTGATCAGCGACTTACGACCCCATGACAACCATTGCCTTATCGTCTCGACAGGCTTTCCGATTATTTTTGCTATATCACGATGGTTGAGTTCACAAATCTCCGATAACAACACAGATAATTTTATATCCGCATACCTCTTGAATATTGAAGAGAGCGGAAGATTACGTGGCGTGTGAGGCGATGCCGGCAGGTTGCGTGAAGAGTCACGCGCGAAAAAATTCAGATAGCACGCCCTGAATGCTTTCAATAACTCAGTCTCAGAAGCATCTATCTCCACCGCGTTGTAGGTTTTGCGGAAAAGCTCATTTGTGGCCGCCTCGGAACCGGTCATCCAATACGCAAGCGTGTAAACACTGTCAATTAAATCCAGCGGTTTCCTCTTTGCATCAATCATGATATCTCCTTACGTGTCATTAACAACTTAACCTGAACAATATTCCCATTCTAAACCACCGGAAAATCAAAACAAATACTCTCCCCTCATCCACCGGGTTAACGTCCTGTCATATTCATATCTTTACAAAACAATGCTACACAGGCAAAAACAATACACATCTCACCATCTACCAGTAAAAAAGCATAAAACACAGTCAATCAATAAACCAAAAACATATACGTCATAAATTTATAGAGCTTTACGCAAATGACAGGTCTGCACGAAGCACATACTCATCATAACTTTATATTTTAATGTAACAACACAAGGCCGTCAATAATTCACAGGAAATGAATTTTCCTGAATTCTTTCCGGCATAAACAGATTTCAAATGCTGAAGAGTATCTACCGAATTGAGTTAGACTTTTTCAGAAAATAAAAGAGGATGAGTCGTTTGTCTCTGTATGCAGAAGTCAACAGCTCCGGATGTGAACTGTTCGGAGCTTGTAACGACAGAATTTGAAGACGGCAGGTATATTATCTCCCTCCGGTACAATGAGGGTTGAGGGAATTGCGGAGATTGACTTGCAAAAAAAAGAGGGGGTAGTGAGCACCTTATCACGTTGGATTACATACCGAGAAAAGAACCGACACAGGCCTTATAGCTCAATAAGGCATCCCGACCCAGGGGTGTTATACGGCAAATAGTTGGCGGCTTGGGAACATCACCTTCCTTTTCGCAGATGATATACCCGGCT
>JAPHUN010000347.1 GCA_026193435.1 Chlorobium sp. | reverse complement strand
TTTGACTTTTTGACTTTTGACTTTTTGACTTTTGACTTTTTGACTTTTGACTTTTTGACTTTTGACTTTTTGACTTTTGACTTCTAACATCTTACCACTCACCGTCCTATGCGCTACATCGGAGCACATGTCAGTATTGCCGGCGGCATTGAAAACGCCCCGCTCAGGGCACAAGAGATCGGAGCGACCGCTTTTGCCCTGTTCACTAAAAACCAGCGTCAATGGAAAGCTCCGGCTCTGACAGCAAAAACCATAGAGGCGTTCAGAGAAAACTGCGAGCGCTGCGGTTACAGGCCTGAGCACATTCTGCCGCACGACAGCTATCTGATCAATCTCGGAAGTCCCGATGCGCAAAAACTCGACCGCTCACGCAACGCGTTTATCGACGAGATGCAGAGAACGGAAGCGCTCGGACTGGTCAGGCTTAACTTGCATCCCGGCAGCCATCTGAGAGAGAGTAGTGAAGAAGCATGCCTTGAAACCATTGCAGAATCTGTCAATCGTGCGATCGAAGCAACAACTTCTGTGGTCGCGGTACTGGAAAACACCGCCGGTCAGGGATCAAACCTCGGGCACACGTTTGAACAACTCGCCTTCATCATTGAAAGAGTGCATGACAAATCCAGGATTGGTGTCTGCCTCGATACCTGTCACCTTTTTGCAGCAGGATACGATCTTCGCACTGAAGAAGCGGTCAACGGGATGTTCGAACTGTTTGACGCATCGATAGGGCTCAACTACCTGAAAGGAATGCACCTTAACGACGCAAAACTTGAACTGGACAGCAGACGTGACCGGCATGAGAGTATCGGCAAAGGAAAGATCGGGCTTGACGGGTTTGCGGCCATCATCCGGCATCCCGCAAGCGCGGAAATCCCCCTGATTCTCGAAACCCCGCAGCCCGAAATCTGGAATGAAGAGATCACCCTGCTCCGGAGTTTTGAAAAGGCACAGGATTGTTGATTTGTTGATTTGTTGAGCAAGGAGCCAGAATCCAGAAGCCGGAAGCAAGGAGGAAGAGGGGGAGAATGGCTGACGGGTGACGGGTGACGGGCGATTGGTAGGGGCGAAAAATCTTTCGCCCTCCCCTGTCAACTTCGTGTTTAGCCATTTAGCTATTTAGCCAGCCATTCAGCCAACAAGCCAACCAGCAATCCAGCCATTTTCCTTTTGACTTAACACCCTCACGCTTTCCGCAGATACTTCCTCACCGCCACGGAACTCCCGAAAACCCCGAGAAAAAAGCCGAGACCGACGAGAACGGGATAGACATAGACCGTTGACGGGTGCAGCACCTCATAGATACCGGGCTCATAGCGAAGCAGGAGCTGGTCTGAGAGCAGATAGATCGCAAGCGCGGCAAATCCTCCGGCAAGCAGACCCTGAATGCCCCCTTCGATAATGTATGGCGCGCTGATGAACCAGTTGGCCGCGCCAACCAGGCGCATCGTTTTGATTTTCTGCTGGCGTGAATAGATGGCCAACCTGATAGTGTAACCCACAAGGACTATTGTCGCGATCGCTATCAGCATGCCCGAACCGGCTGTCAGCACGGTAAAGAGACGGGCGTTATCCTCAAGTTGCTTCAAAAAGACCTTGTTGTACCGGATATCGAGACCAGGATCAAACGCCGCAATCGCTGTCACAATCCCCTTAAGGCTGTCAGGAACCGCATACCGGGGATCGACCAGTACTCTTGCAGAACGGGGCAGGGGATTAAGACCGAGAATCTCCACGATATCCTTGCCGAACTCCTGGCGAAAGACAACTGCGGCGCTGTCCCTTGAGATATAGCCCACCTCACGCACCCCGTCCAGCTTCTCGATATTTCCTCTCAGCGTCGCAATCTCTTCTTCTGAAGCCCTGTCAGGGAAAAAGACCTCAAGCTCCACCCTGCCGCGAACCTCTTCTATAATGTCAAAAAAACTGAGGGAAACCGTCGCGAACAATCCAAGCAATACGAGAGCGAAAAAGCCAACCACCACCGTTACCGCGGCAGGAAGCTTTGCCCGCCAGATACCGGAAAAACCCTCCCTGATCACAAAAAAAAGATTCATAACTCTCTGAGACTTTCTTGTTTAGCACCTGCCCTTCCTGAAGCATCGTCACCAACCTTCACCCAAAAGAAAAAACAAAAGCAGTTGGAAATAAAAGTTTTTTTTTCATATTTACAGCTACGTATCGGGGCTATAGCTCAGTTGGTAGAGCATTTGCATGGCATGCAAAGGGTCAGGAGTTCGAATCTCCTTAGCTCCACAAATTTGAATCAAGGCAAAAGGCAAAGGTCAAAAGTAAAAAAGGCTTCGCACATAACCCTGCTCACCTCTCATCTCTCGACTCTCTCTTTGCTCCTGCTTCTCACCCCTGCCAATCATCGCGGGCAGACACAGGGGTCTGCCCCTACTCCCCACTACCTATTACCTAATTCATCGCTCATCGCTCTGCACTGTGAAATCCACTCAGAACCAAGCACTGAGAACTATTCAGCTATTGAGCCATCTTAATCAGTGACCAGTGACTACGTTACGATAGTCATCCCGCCCTGTGAAATCCAAACATCTATTTCACGGGGTGATCCGGGATCCATGCTGTTTCACGTAAGAAGAATGGATTCCCGTGTCGAGCACGGGAATGACTGAAAAGGGAGAAAGTCATCCCTCCCCGTCTCCCCACATCCCCTGCTCCCCACTACCTACTACCTACTACCTGCTCCCTACACTTTCTTCAACACAAAAATCACCAGACCTACCAGCAGGGACGCGCCGAGCCCGGCTGAAATGTTCAGCCCCGCGGCAAGCAGGACAACCGGAACGGTTAACGCGACGGTCCCAGCCGCCATTCCGGAAGAAAGTGAGAACACGATCGCCGTCAAAACCGTAAAGAAAAAACTTGTCGCGAAACTCCCCGCAAGCGACACAAAAACCTTCTCCCGCTTTCCGGCAATGACCTCCTGCTGGCGCCTTGTCTGCTTTTCCCCCTGCGGATCCAGCCGGTTTTTCAGAAACATGGCAGAGAGCGCGACTATCAGCAACGCGACACAATAGATCAGGTATACCGAATAGATGTCCTTCCACGCCGGATTAAAGAATCCCTGTTCAAGCAGGGAGGTCGAAAGATGAAGCATCACTACTGAGGTCGCATAAAAAACGGTACCCCATAAAAATGTAATCGCGAACCAGATCCATAGTGACGGAGGCGAAGCCGTCTTTTTTGCTGCTAAAGGCATGATGTATAGCGCTCTATATGATTTGAAAAATACCTGCGGAACTCTTCTAAAATAATTCATAACCCGGTGACTTCATCATCTTTTTGCGCTCACCGGACTTCAAGAATGCGCATGAGCGAAGTGAAGAAAAATAGTTTTAATTATAGCACTTGTTATTTTACCTTCAATTGGAAGAATTTAGTGCGGTACGTTCACATAAATTTAACATCAGGAAGGGCATCATGTGTGGAGTTTTCGGCGTCTATAATTCTAAAACTCCCGCAGAAGACACATTCTATGGGCTGTATTCTCTTCAGCACAGAGGTCAGGAAGCTGCAGGAATCGTCGTGGTCGATTACGACAAAAAGAATAAAAAGAAAACGGTTTTCAGGCAGCACAAAGGAATGGGGCTGGTGTCTGAAGTCTACAAGGATTCTGAGATTTTCAAAAAATTACCGGGCCACGCGGCCATAGGGCACAATCGTTACTCCACAACCGGCGCGTCAAAATCCATCAGCAATATTCAGCCCTTTTCACTGACCTACCGTTCAGGAAACCTTGCCATTGCGCATAACGGCAATCTCACCAACTCCCGCACATTACGAAAAGAGCTCACCGAGCGGGGCGTCATTTTTCAGGCATCGTCAGATACCGAAATCATTCCTCATCTCGCGGCATTAAGCAGCGAAAACGAACCGCTTCACCAGATCTATCAAGCGCTGCGTCAGGTTCAGGGAGCGTTTTCACTTGTCATTCTCGCTAATGATCAGCTCATCGCTGCCCGCGACCCTTACGGAGTAAGACCTCTTGCTCTCGGCAAGAAAATTGATCCGAAGACCGGTGAGGCCATCTATTATGTGGCCAGTGAAACCTGCGCGTTCGACATTCTCGCGGTTGACTACGTTCGAGACATCGAACCGGGAGAGATCCTTCTTATAGACAAATTCTCGGCAAAAAACCATAAACCAACCTCGCTCTTTCTTCCTCCGTCAAAACGCAAGGCGAGATGCATTTTCGAATACGTCTATTTTGCCAGGCCGGACAGTCTTGTTTTCAACCATTCCGTGGACAAGGTACGGCGCAATCTCGGTAAAAGTCTTGCCCGGGAATCCATGATCGAGACTCCCAATGATGACAACAAGCATCAGATTGTTGTCAGCGTACCCGATTCATCAAACACCGCTGCGCTGGGCTTTGTCAGAGAAAGCAATAAAATCTGCCGGCCCGCGCGATTCGAGCACGGTCTGATCCGCAACCATTACGTCGGAAGAACGTTCATTCAGCCGGGAAAGGAAAGCAGGGAAATCAAGGTTCGCTCAAAATACAATATCATCCGCGGCGTCCTTCAGGATCGCCA
>JAPHUN010000266.1 GCA_026193435.1 Chlorobium sp. | reverse complement strand
GATCGGTGCCGGCCCTATTGGCACAGAGATGGGGCAGGCGTTCACTCGTCTCGGGTCTGAAGTTACCGTGTTTGATTTTGGAGAACAAATTCTCTCCCATGATCACCCTGAACTATCCGCACTGCTTCATGACATGCTGACCCGTGAGGGTATCAATTTCAGGCTGAACACGGCAGTCAAGAAAGTAGCAAAAAAGAACAACCGCATCGTCGTGACGGCTGAAGACAGAAATACAGGCGAGTCCTTCTCTGTTGAAGGAGACGCTCTTCTTGTCGCCTCAGGCAGAAAGGCAGCTATCGAGACACTTAACCTTGAAGCTGCTGGAATAGACACACACAAACGCGGCATCAGGGTCAATGAAAGCTGCCAGACATCCCGCCACCACATCTACGCCTGCGGCGATGTCGCCGGAGGGCTGCAATTCACCCATATGGCAGAACACATGGCAAAGGTAGCGGCAAGCAAAATGCTTACTCATCTCCCCATGAAAACAGATGACAAGCATGTCCCCTGGTGTACCTACACGGAGCCTGAATTGGCCCATGTAGGTGAGACCGAAGAAACACTCAAAACGAACAACACAGGATATGAGCTCTACCGGTTCCCGTTCAGCAGAATTGACCGGGCTATAACGGAAAGTGAAATGGAAGGCTGGATACGGGTCTATGCCGCGGGCTTTGACGGAAGGATCTTCGGTGTCGATATTCTTGGCGTTCATGCGGGTGAACTGATCAGCGAGTTTGCGCTCGCGATGCGTAACGGAGTGACGCTCCGTCAGATGTCCGATACCATCCATCCCTACCCGACCTATGCCCTGGGAAACAGAAGAGCTGCAGACCAGTGGTATGTCAGAAAACAGTCGGGCGCACTGGTAGGACTTCTCCAGTTCTTTTTCGGCTATCAGGGTAAAATGCCGGATACCAGCGACCCGGACAGAATTGTGTAGCAGCCATAGGGTATTTTTCAGTCGATTGCCGTTTTTTTTGTATTATTGAGCCTTCAGTAATCGGCAGAACTTATGGAACCCTATACTTTTGTATTCTATACTATCCTGTTCGTCTCAGGAATGACGGCGGGTATTTTGCTCAGCAGAACCTTTCAGAAAATTTCAGCCAATAGCTCACTGCCGTCTGTTCGGGTAGGCAAATCAAATGTCAGTGGACGAGGGGTTTTCGCGTTAAAGAACATTCAAAACGGCACCACCATTGAACGCTGTCCGGTACTTGAAGTGGACGAACAGGATATAGGCGGGGAACTGCTCAACTATGTTTTCTACGGAGACAACGAAAAAGAGAGACTGGTGGCCATGGGAACCGGGATGCTGTTTAACCACTCATCCGTTCCAAATGTCGCCTACTATCTTGAAGAAACACCGCTCGGACCTGAACTGGTAATTTACGCCTTGAGAGATCTGCGAAAAGGCGAAGAGCTGTTCTATACCTACGGGGATGACTGGTGGACCTCAAGAAATATCCCTGAGATCTCCTGAAAGACAGAACACCGGGAGGATTCAGTCGTCCAGCTCAATCTGTTTTTGCGCGCACCACTCTCTGAGCGTCTTTTCTACTTTTTCAGCCTTGTACTCATTCCAGGCCTGAAGCAGGCCATGGGATTGCAGCATATCAGAGAAACGGCTCTCGGCCGTATCTTCCTCCGCAAAATATTCACGCACAACCGCGTACTGTTCAGCAAGACGTTCATCAATAAAATCGAAAGCAAGTTCCCGTCCGAGATTCAGGATATCGCGATGAGGAACAGACTCGAAGTTCGAGGAATGAACATCCTTGCCTCTTGTTTCATCAAGACCGAGAACCTGTGAGTAATAATAAAACTCACCGTCATCCCTGCCGGCATAGGCTATATTTTCCCCCTGATCACGGGAACTGACAAAATCGAAGGCCATCCGGAGTTCGGAATAGTGTAAATTCATTGCGTGTACTTCTTACCTGAATTGAGCGATTGTCGATCATGTTGCAGATGCGAATCTTTGACCATATTCATGCAAACCCGATGGGTTATGGATACGTGATAATACAGAGATACTTGCAGCAACTATTGAATCGATCAACTCAGGTCTTATTTAAGTTCTTCGACAATAACGCCCATGTTGAATATGAGTACCATGTTACCGTCATGGGCGAACTTGATCTTGTTGCCATACTCTGTCGGTTCTATATCGATACGCCCCTCATAGGTTCTGACAGGTTCTCCTGACGCAGAGTACACGGTCACCTTTCGCTCGAGCCCGACCCATTTGGACTGAAAATCCTTGACTCCGCGCTGGAATTTCTGAGAACAACCGCCAAGTATAACCCCTGTCAGCAAAAAAAGAACGGTGATAGTCTTTTTCATGGTACGCAACTTGTTACAAACGTTCCTGTAATATCTTTTTCATAACCCGATCATCAAGGTCAACCGGATTGCTTTTACATCGAGTACGGCCGACAATATAATCAAGATCCTTTTCCGTTACCCCGAAATTCGAGAGAAGTGGAAAATTCAGCTCCTGCTGCCAGGAATCAAGCACCTCAATCAGTACATTGCAGGCATCCCTGTCGTCAAGTGAATCGTTACCGGACAATATCCTGCCAACGCGAGCATACCTGGAAAGAAATTCTCTATAACCGCTTCCTCCCTCTCGAAGCGCGTAAATATTTTCCCTTGTCGCAGGGCAGAGAAGCGTCGAACAGAGCGTACCGTGAGGAATATCTACAAATCCCCCGACGGATGAGGCAAATCCGTGAACGATACCCAGACCTGCATTTGCCAGCGCAATTCCGGACATAAGAGCGGCATAAGCCATCCCCCCGCGAGCATCGATATCCTCTGCGCCTTTTTCGCAGGCCGGCAGAAAGGAGCGGGAAAAAGACTCTATTCCGCTGATGGCAACAGCTTCTGTAAAGGGTGAGGCAAACGGGGAAAGAAGCGCTTCGAGAAGCTGAGTACATGCATCCATTCCTGAAGCGACGGTAAGTGCGGCAGGCATGGTGAGCATAAGTTCAGGATCGATCAGAGCGATGTCCGGCACAAATGCCGGATGACGGAGAGAGCGTTTGTACCCTTCTTTTCCTACACTGCTCAGAACTGCGTTATTGGTGGCTTCACTACCTGTTCCTGCTGTCGTCGGGACGGCAATGAAAGGCACTTTCAATCCATCATGCTCCCTGAAACCCGGCTGGCCTTCGATAAACCGCTCAACAGGCTCATTTTTCATAAGCATAGCCGAAATAGCCTTGCCCGCGTCAAGCACGCTTCCTCCGCCGATCGCGACAACAACCTCGATACCGGCATCGCTAAACTCAGTGACAGCGCGATCGACAAGTTCAGGGGAGGGCTCTCCCGTAATAGTGCAGAGATGATAGTCAAGGGAATCCGACTCCAATCTTTCAGCAAGAACAGACAGGGCACCGGAACGTTGCAGAGAAACAGCCCCGCAAACAAGAAGCACGGTAGTGCCGAACTCCGTGATCAAAGAAGGAATCTCCTGAAACCTGCCCGGGCCAAAATATACCCGTGGTTGACGAAGAAGCGAAAAATCGAAACTGCTCATTGCTTTTCTGATTGTACACCCGTCAAAAAGTGCAGCCATACCTGCATTCTGCACTTCACGGGAGAGGCTTTTCGCTCCAGATTATTTTTCCTGAAGAATCAATATATGCCTCAACACCGTTCAACCTGACTCGTGCAAGCCCCTTAAAAAAGCTCTGTGCCTCATTGAAACGCGGCTCGATGACCATCACACCGGATGTATCGACATATCCCCAGGTTTTCGTTTTTTTAACAGGAGCGAGTCCCCCGCTGAATGGCTTCACAGCCTGGTACACTGCAGGAACTATCTCTTTACCGGAAGCATCAATAAATCCCCACCTGTTCTTTTTAGCGACTCTGGCAAATCCTTCTGAAAAGTTTTCCGCTGCATCATAGAGACAGTCGACCACGCTTGCACCAAATATGTCGATATACCCCCATTTACCATCACACCGTACCCTTGCGCGGTTTTCTATAAAGCCCCATGCCTCTTCGTATTTCGGCTGGATCACCATAGTTCCGGAAGTATCGATATAACCCCATAAACCACCGACCTTGACTTTCGCCCGGCTCCCCCAGAAACTGTCTGCTTCTTCGTAGATTGGAGATATAACCTGATTTCCCTGCTTATCGATGTAGCCGAATCTGCCGTCTTTCCTGACAAGTCCCAACCCGTGAACGAAGAAATATCCAAGTTCATACTCCGGCTTGATAACCATCCGGCCCGTTGAATCAATGGCGCCATATTTACCGTCAACGCTTACAAATGCCAGCCCTTCTGAAAAATGGTAGCCGAAGTCATAGGCACTATCACCAATCTGCTTACCATCCCTGCCTATATAAATCTGCTTGTCGACGACGTTCACTCTTGCGACACCTTTTTTGAAAGGCGTCACCTGCGGATATACCGGATCAATCACAAACCTGCCCGTCGAATCGATATATCCCCATTTCCCTTTCGTTTTGACTGGGGCCAGTCCGTCATGAAAACCATACGCGATCTCAAAAACCGGGTCGATAACCATCCTGCCTCTCGAATCGATATAGCCAAACTTTCCATTCGAGAACGCCACCTGCAGAGAATCGGATGACACGGGTTTTTCTGAAGGCTCCATCTCAGCCCCGTTCTTTTTCGAGTCGGGAAAACAGCCGCCCGAAATCAACAACAAGCAACCGGCAAGAAACCGAAAAAGCAGCATCTTCTTATTGAGCATCCCTTCTCCTTCCGGCACCGCATCCTCCTTTTCTTATCATTGAAGCTCCGCATTCGCTACAGGTCATTTTCCGACAGGGAACACCCGGACGATGTTCTGCCTCGTGGCCGCAGGAAGAACAGACACAGAGATCTTTTTCTTCTTCCATGCTCTCTGCACTTTTCATAAACACGCCTCCATCAAAAACCAGAGATTTCCCCTCGACAAGAGCTACGGCAATTTTCTTATGTGCAGACTCCAGTATCCTGCCGAATGTCTGTCGTGAGATTTGCATCTTTTCAGCTGCCTCAGCCTGATAGAGACCTTCGAAATCAGCCAGTCGTATCGCTTCAAGCTCGTCTACCGTAACGACTACCTCCTCGAGCATATTTCTTGAAACGCCCTGTGGCTTGAAACACCGAACCAGCGGGGTGTCCGTTACTCTCCGGCAACTCTTCGGCCGCCCTGCACGATTATGACTCATATTTAATTATAGAGCTATGCTGGTAAGATTCAAAAAGCATGCGGAAAAAGAACATTCCCCACGTGCTTTACGATTCACCTGTCATGAATGAAAAACCGGTTACCGTATAACCGTTGCGAGAGGGCTGAGTGCACGGCGGACGGAGCACAGGAACCGGAATGTACAGAGAGTACATGAGAATTCCGGGCACCGCCCGACGATGCAATCAGAACTCGTGGCAGGTTTTTCGGTGACCTCAATCCTCTACACAGATTTCACCCTTCATAATCGCGTTCAGTGTCACGACAATCAACAGAACGATGACGAGAGCCAGAAGGCCCAGTTCAAACAATGCAAGGTTTTTGAAAAATACGCTGTGTGTCATATGCAGCATCACGACCGTCGCAAGGGTTTTTGCCGCAAGCGGAAAGGAATAGGCCCACCAGGAAAGGAAAAAGTTGATTCTTGCAAGAATCTGAACTTTAAACAGGATCAGGATGAACATAAACAGGGAGAAGTAGTACATGATCCGTGCAAATGCATCGAGTCCTGCTCCATCATGACCCATAAGACCGGCCAGCTTGGCATAGGCAATAAACGCAATGGCAGGAGGGGCAAACAGGATAAAGAGAGTCGGCAGAAGCCTGTCGGGAATAGGCGAATGAAAAAACATTCGGTACATGACAATGGTGAAAAGCGAGATCCAGAAAATCAGGCCAACGGAAAAGAAAAACCATGAAATCTCGATAAAACCGTGCGGCACACCGGCAATGGGAACGATAAGTGAACCAACGATAGGAATGAACCAGCCCGGAGTCATCTGCTCGATCTTGAAATGCGTATGACGGATCCAGATTGAAATAATAACAATTGAGGCGATAAACTGAAGAACGGCCCCGATAATCCATAGAGTGCGGGATATCTGCATATCCCGGTCAAGATACGCGACGCTGAGCACAAGAAAGATTTTCGCTATCAGGGGAAAGAAGTTGATCTTTACCGGGTGTTTGAACTCCTTCTTGAGCGCCGAGGGGTAGCGGATAATTTTGAAAAGGTAGATAACCGATACCAGAGCGAACAGCCCTATGGTAATGTACAGAAGAACCGTCGCCGGCATTTCCAGCACAGGAAGAATGCCGTTTCCGTTTTGCCCGCCGACCTTCTGTACAGCGAGAGAAAAACCAGCCATACCAAGCACGATCGCAAAAAACGTTATATGAAAGTTCTGCAATCGCAACGGTGTTTCAAATGATGGCGAAACCGTGTTATTACTCATTTTTTTATACAAGTTACTTGTTAGGATTAAACTCAGGACCCGGCAATGCTGGTGGAAACCTCAAATTCCGGAGGATTTTGTATGTGCTTCTTGACTGCGCAGAGGTTGGCAACCTTCACCAGCGTATCACGATACTTTTCCGGAAAATCCTCGGGCACCTCGATATCTATAGAGATCTTACCGATACCGCTCCCATCTTCCCTTCTGTGATGTGTCTGTACAATGCGCACGTTATCTGTGGGGAGATTTCTTTCCTGACAGAATGAATAAACATATATCCCGGCACAAGTACCTATCGACGCGAGAAAAAGCGAAAAGGGCTCAGGTGCCGAACCTTCACCTCCGCTCCTGGGAGACTGATCGGTCATGATGGTAAACCCACGATAATCAGCATTGACCTTTTTGCCCCCGGCAAAAGAAATAATCATTTCGTTCATATATCGCTAACTATTAACAATTGTTTAAGATATCCGTAAAATTGAACGTCTGAATATGCATTATTTTCACCTGAAAACCAGACTGATATATAACAGCAAAACCAGACAGTTTAACAGGACGACGCGAGATTATAAGCATATGCCCGGATATAAACAAATGAAAGAAATGCCTGAATTGAGCAATTGTCGATCATGTTGTGGATGCGAGGCACTGGATACGCTGCTGTAGTGAATTACCGCAAGTATCCTGTAACGAAACAGATTCAGCATGAGCTGCGATCCCGAAGGAACCCGAAAGGATTCAAGAGATGCGAATCTTTGATCATCTTCATGCAAACCCGATGGGTTATGGCTATGTGCTAATACATATAGTCTTGCTGCATCTATAGAACAGATCAACTCAGGAAATGAAAAAAAAGTTGAAGCTTTTTGAGAAGAAGGGTTCAGACCTGAGATGTAAGGAACAATATCAGGAATACATAGCCAGAAAAACACCGCTCATCCAGACCAGCATTTCAGTGAGCTCACTCGACGCCCCGAGAACATCTCCGGTTACACCGCCTATTTTTTTCATCGTGAGCAACGATGTCATTACGGCTCCGACGATTGCTGCTGACAATCCTATTCCAGAGGACACTATTGCACCGTTCATGAGAAACAGAAGGATAACGAATGACACCAGAAAAGCCGCTACAAAATGCTGAATTCCGGCTCCATCGACAAAACCAGCCGCCGTCCCCCCTTCACGTCGGGCATAGGGCAGCATCGATGCCAGTGCCACCTGCACAAGTCGAGCGAGCAGGACGCCCGATACTATCCACGGATATAATCCGATAGCAAGGAGTTTAACAAGGACAATGCTCTTGAAAAGAAACAGCAGGATCAGTCCTATCGCTCCGAAAGACCCTACAGAAGGATCTTTCATGATTCTCAGACGGGTTTCTACGTCCCTCCCCCCGAAAAACCCGTCCGCCATATCGGCAAACCCGTCGGCATGCATTCCTCTTGTCAGCAGAACACCGGAAAAAAGCACCATTGCTGCTGCCAGCTCAGGCCATCCTGACAGCATTGCAACATAACCTGCTCCGGCCTGCAACAAACCGAGAAAAAGACCGACTAACGGAAACCAGAAAAGCGCACTGCTGAAATGCTCCGCTTCCTTTCCAGGTACAGGCAGTACCGTCAGGGTTCTCAATGCGGTAACCAACCCTCTCAAAGCACCGCCATTCTTTTTTTCAGAAAAGAGAGAACGGCGTCGACGAACATTTCAGGCTTCTCCTCCTGCGGCAGATGTCCGCAGTCGGGAATAATCTCAAGAGCAGCTCCGGGCAGCTCTTCGGCCAGTCTGAGACTTTCTTCCGTACTCACGGTAAGATCATGTTCACCGGTAACCACCAGAGAAGGCAAGGAAATATTTTTCAGGCGTTCATCAAGGTGGAGGTGATGTGTTTCAAGAAAGAGTTCCCAGAACCCTCTCGACCAGTCGCCGGTCATCATATCCTGACGGTACGCTGCGAGAGTTGCGGCATCGAGACGATCCTTCTTATGCCAGAACCCCCGGATATTCCTGTCATAGAGCCTGGTTATCAGAAACTTCATCAGCCTCGAGAACGCAGGGCTCATCGCTTTCATCACCGGTTTCATGAAAGCCGGTACTTCGCTGGTCGCATAACCGCTGTAAATCATCGGAGCTGCCAGAACCAGACCCAGCACTTTTTCCGGATACCGCAACGCGGTCAGCAATGCCAGCGTCCCTCCGGTAGAGTTCCCTATAAGCACCGCACGCTGAAACCCAAGTTTACCCATCAGCGCAACAACAAGGTCACTCTGGGCTTCAGGGCTGTAACGCGCGTTGTTGGTTTTCGAAGGAACAGGGCGGGATGTCAGGCCGAAAGCCGGACGGTCAAAGACAAGTACTGTGCAATCTTTCGCAAGAGGCTGGATGACCTCCTGCCATGAACGGATGCTCAGAAAGCTGCCGTGCAGGAGTACCATCAGAGGCGTTCCGCTTCCGTAAAGTTTATAGTGAACCGTAAAGCCGTTACACTCGATAAACCGGCTTTCACTGTCCGCACGTTGAAGTTTTTCAACATCAAAAGAATCCATAAAAATATATCGTGCTACAGGGCACCTCTATTTATTTATTCCGCAAGTTCAAGTGCATCGTTGAGCGGATAGAAAGGGGTTTCTGCGCTCCGTTCGCCTTGCACCTGAACCGCTCATCACAATAAATAGATGCGCCCTACTCTTTACCTGATACCTGCGCCGAACTGAAAGTAGCCATTTCATTATAAATCTTTACAGCTCCATCGATAACCTGCATCGCCAGTGCGGCACCGGTTCCTTCTCCAAGGCGGAGATCGAGATCAAGAATAGGACGCGCGCCGAGTTTGTTCATTATCGCCGTATGCCCCTGTTCGTTCGACAGATGACTGAAGAATAGATAATCACTGACCTTGCAGGAAAGCTTCATAGCGGCGACAGCTCCTGCTGAAGAGATAAACCCGTCAACAACCACCGGTATGCCAACCGACGCGGCCCCGAGAACAAGACCGCAGATCCCTGCAATTTCAAATCCCCCGAGGGACGCAAGTGTTTCCAGCGGTGAAGCCAGTGCGTTACCATTGACCTCGATGGCTTTCCTGATTACGGATATTTTGTGATCGAGCTTTCTGTCGTCAATCCCCGTGCCGCGACCGGTAATGGTTTCGACAGGAAGATCGAGCAGAACCGCAAACAATGCGGTGGCCGGAGTTGTATTGCCGATACCCATCTCCCCTGTTGCCAGAAGGTCAAACCCCTGTTCCCGGGCTTCCAACGCAAGATTTACTCCGGTCATAACTGCCTGCTCAACCTCCTCCATCGTCATTGCCGGACCTTGCGCGATATTTGATGACCCTTTGCGAACTTTGTGTTTGCGAAGTGAAGGGTGATCAGAAAAATCATGGTTCACGCCCATATCAACCACATCGAGCTCCGCGCCCGCATGACGCGACAACACGTTGATAGCCGCCCCGCCTCCAAGCATGGTATACACCATCTGCGGCGTCACCTCCGCCGGAAAAGCCGAAACTCCTTCACTTGCGACACCGTGATCCGCGGCAAAGCAAAAAACCTTTTTCTTGTGCAGAACCGGACGATCCGTACCTGTCGCAATAGCATATTTCATACCGACTTCTTCCAGGCGCCCCAGACTTCCCTGTGGTTTGGTCAGATCGTCAAGATGCGCCTGCACCCTGACACGAAGTGAATTGTCAACCGGCTTGATAGAATCGAGAATATCCTGTAACTGATGCATTTAGTTAATAATGATTGGTAATTGGTTACTGGTTACTGGTTACTGGT